>JAPKBY010000005.1 GCA_028823185.1 Planctomycetota bacterium | reverse complement strand
CGACCTCGTAGAAGGCTGCGAGGGAGTCGATGTACATGCGCTCGCGCTCGGTCACAGAGTCGCGGCCGAGCCAGGCGCGACGGGCGAAGTCGGCGGCGCGGTCATCGTTGTCGACGTTGGCCATGGCCATGCCCCAGAGAGCCATGAAGCAGCCCTCGTCTAGGGAGAGGACATGTCGGAAGGTGCGCTCAGCTTCGAAGTACCAGAAGCCGTGCAGGTTGGAGATGCCCTGGTTGAAGAAGGCTTGCGCCTCTTCGCTGCTTGCAGTGACCGGGAAGGAGACGTTCGCTTGGGTCTCGAAGAGGAACGCTGACTGCCGGGGGCCTTCGTTGAATGACTCTCCGTGCGAGGAATGTCCTTCTAGGACCTCTGTGGTCTCAAGAGGCTCTTGGAGGGAGGAGATGGAGCACAGGAGAAGAGGCAGCAGGAGAGTCATGCGGAAAGATGAAGAGGTTTCGTGAAGTGGGGCTCAGGAGTCCTCATCAGCGAGGAGAGCGTTCGCCTCGTCGCCAGAGACACCACCGGTGATCGGGACGTCAAAGTTTCGTCCTAGGTAGACTTCTCGCACAGCCGCGTCGTTGACCAAGAACTCTGCGTCACCTTCGCAGAGGATCTTTCCTGCATGGATGATGTAGGAGCGGTCAGTGATTTGGAGTGTCTCGCGGACGTTGTGGTCTGTGATGAGGATGCCGATTCCTCGCGCACGCATTCTCTCGACCAGGGCTTGGATCTCGTGGACGTTGATGGGGTCAACACCTGCGAAAGGTTCATCGAGGAGGATCACCGCCGGGCGTGTAGCGAGCGCGCGTGATAGCTCGAGGCGCCTCCTCTCTCCGCCAGAGAGAGTCTCTGCGAGGTTGTCCGCGAGCTCTGTCAGCTCTAGGTCTGCGAGCAGGCGCGCGCACTCGGCCTTCCTCTCGGTGCGTGAGAGAGGGAGCGTCTCGAGGACCGCGAGGATGTTTCCTGCGACAGTCATGCGCCTAAAGATGCTCGGCTCTTGGGGGAGATAGCCCATCCCAAGGCGCGCGCGCTTGTACATGGGTAAGTGCGAGCACTCTTTGTTGAGCAGGCTGACGCTGCCCTCATCAGGGGTGACGAGGCCGATGGTCATGCGGAAGGAGGTGGACTTTCCAGCGCCGTTTGGGCCAAGGAGTCCGACGATCTCACCCGCGTGTACCTTGAAGGAGACAGAATCTACGACCCGGCGATTGCTGTAGCTCTTCGCGAGGCCTTTGGTCTCCAAGAGGAGATCGCCTGTGTTGATTCCATCTCTGGGCTGCATAAGCAGACGAGTTTATCTAGAACTCAGCCTGAGCACCCCACTTGTCGCTGCTCAACGTGTTGACGTACCCAATAATTCAGCAATGTGCGACCTGTTGAGAACATGTGGAGTTCGTAATCGTGCAGGAAAGAACCCTGTTTGAATCAAACTCACGCCCCAGGGGGCAGGCTTCGGAGAGGGATCCGCACGGCTCGACGGAAGAGCTAGAATTAAGGCCTTAAGTTACTGTAGATAAACAGCTTATGGCCCTGTTCTCGCGGAGAGTTTTAGTCCGGGTCGAGCGGGAGAGGACGAGGGCTCTAAGCGAAAAAGTGACCCCATTCGGGGAGATGGGCCTTTCTAGAGAGGTGTTGAAAAGACGCTTCTCTAGCTATCGAATCCACTTCAAGCGCCATAGCCAGAAGGAGGGCTTTATGGGCCAAAAGACGATCAATGCACGACCGGTGATCAGCTTCTTGGGGACCTGTGAATAGAGCACATTGTTCGGCTCTGCGTTTCTTCGCTCTGAATCCAGGGAGGAGTGGAGAGTGCCCCACTTGTCGCGGAAGAAGAACATCGTCCCCTCTGGGCCACCAGGGATCCGTTGAGGGTTCTCATCTTGCCCACGGTAGTTGCCTTCCACGACACCAGCGACGCCAGGGATGTGGTATCGCGCTAAGGTCCACTCGCGGCTGTCGCTGGAGTCCTGAGTGTTATCCCCGAGCATGATGTAGTGGTCTTCATCGATGAACCACTGCGAGACCTTTACGCGGTCGGAGAGGTAGTAGATGTCACGGTAGATGTGAACCTCATCGAGGACCACGTCGCCTCCGACCACACTCAGGTTGAGGTATGAGGACTGATCGGTCGCTGCAGGGATCTCCAGCGAGAGCAGCTCCTCGCCATCGATCGTTAAGCTGAGCAGATCGTCTAAATTCTCGATCGCGACGTTATAGCTGACCCCTGCCTCCATGCTCCAGCTTGAGGAGTGTTGCGCCTCCAGGTCTTGGTTTAGTGGCGAGCGAGCAGAGCGAGAGAGGTCCTTTGCCGTGATGCTGAAGGTCGCTTCACCGTTGAGCGCCGGTCCCGGCAGAGTGAAGTTGTATACGCGGCTTCCTTCGCGCAGCGCGACCTCGACGGACTCACAGTTGGCGTCCGCGGTGATCTCTGCCTCGAGGCGCAGGTCGCCGACGGGGTTGTTAGCGGTGGGGACCCCTCTACGGCGCCGGAGGGCTTCGCGAACTGCGCGGGGATAGCCATCGCGAAAGTCGTCCATGAAGGAGCCGTTATCAGGCAGCCTCAGGCTCCCGTCGCTGCGGGCCACGATGCGGTCCTCTTGGATGTCCCAAGAGCTCGCATCGCCGAGTCGGCGCCACTCTGGACAGTCTTTTGCGCCTGGGTCGAGCAGCTTCCAAGTGTCCTTTTGGACATTCTTGGGTCTGCGCACGATCGTCCAGTCTGAGTCATATCTCGGCGGATCGTCCTTAGGGCGATCGCTGCGCCAGAGATCGCCGTTCTTGATTCGTAACCACTCGGGGCCTACACCAGCGATGCGCTTGATGTAGTTCATCGAGATGTCCAAGGGGTACTTGAAGACCGCGACCTCGAAGCGCTCCGGGTCTCTGTAGCGGTAAGACAGCTTGTCGACGATGATCCGGTCAAAGATGCCGGTCTCAGTGTTTCCCATCAGCGTGGGCTGCATTGATCCCGTGGGGATCTTGTAGGCCTCGATGATGAAGTACTTGAGCATGACCGCGACGATGATGGCCATCGTCACCGCTTCGATGTTGTCGCGCCAAGGTCGTCGGGGGGCCGCGCCGGTCTTGGGAGCCTTCTCGCCGAGTCTCACTTGTCGTCTCCTCCGAGCACCGACAGGAAGGCCTTCTGGGGGATCTCGACGTTTCCGACTTGGCGCATTCGTCTCTTGCCTGCTTTTTGTTTCTCTAGCAGCTTTCGTTTTCGGCTGATGTCGCCGCCATAGCATTTGGCCGTGACGTCTTTTCGCAGCGCTGCGATGGACTCGCGAGCGATGATCTTGCTGCCGAGAGCAGCCTGCAGCCGAACCTCGAACATGTGACGTGGGATCTCTTTTCGGAGCTTCTTCAGGACCGCTCGCCCGCGTGTGTCGGCTTGGCTGCGGTGCACGATGCTCGAGAGAGCATCGATCTCGTCGCCGTTGACGAGGATCTGAAGCTTGACGAGGTCGTCAGCGCGGAAGTCAGTGATCTCGTAGTTGAGGGTTCCATAGCCTCGCGTGGCCGACTTCAACTTGTCGTAGAAATCGAAGATGATCTCGGCCATAGGCATGTCGAAGTCGACCTGGACACGCGTCGGTGAGAGGTGCTCTTGCCTGACAAAGACCCCGCGGTGGTCGATGGAGATCTGCATCAGATTCCCAAGATATTCAACCGGGACGAGCATCGAGACGCGAGCGATGGGCTCTAAGAGCTTCTCGTAGTGGTCTTGCGGTGGCAGCTGGCCTGGTGAGCGGATTACGACCACTTCGCCGCTCTCCTTCTCGATTTTGTAGGTGACGGAGGGCGCGGTCTGGATCATGTCCATGTCGTGCTCTCGCTCCAGGCGCTGCTGGATGATCTCCATGTGCAGCAAGCCCAGGAAGCCGCAGCGGAAGCCGAAGCCGAGCGCGTCAGAGGTCTCAGGATGGAAAGAGAAGGAAGAGTCCGTCAGGGAGAGAGTCTCAAGGGCGTCGCGTAGCAGCTCGAACTCACCGGGGTTGGTCGGGTAGAAGTCAGCGAAGACCATGTGCATGGGCTCCTTGTAGCCAGGGAGCATCTCAACCTCTGGCCCCTTGTTGATCGTGATCGTGTCACCGATGCGAACGTCTCCCAGGGACTTGATGTTCGAGACGAGATAGCCGACCTCGCCGGCCACCAGCTCCTCACACTTGGTCATGTGGGGCTCGAAGCGTCCGATCTCAACGGCCTCATAGACCTTCCCTGTCCCGAGCATATGAGTCATCGCTCGCCTCTTTAAGACACCGTTGAAGATTCGGAGGTAGACGATGATCCCTCGGAATTCGTCGTAGACGGCGTCGAAGATGAGGGCCTGAAGAGGCGCGTTGACATCGCCGCTGGGCGGCGGGACGTCTTTAACGACCTTGTCGAGGACGGCCTCCACCCCCTTGCCTGTCTTGGCTGAGACAGCGAGAGCGTCCGCGGCGTCAATCGCGAGGCTGTTCTCAATCTCTTCTGCGACCTCGTCGGGGCGAGAGTGCGCGAGGTCGATCTTGTTTAGGACCGGGATGATCTCAAGGTTCTGCTCAACGGCGAGGTAAGCGTTTGCGACGGTCTGCGCTTCTACCCCTTGGGATGCATCAACGAGCAGGATGGCGCCTTCGCAAGCCTGCATGCTCTTTTGGACCTCGTAGTTGAAGTCTACGTGCCCTGGAGTGTCGATCAGATTGAGCTGATATGTCTTTCCATCGACCACATGTTGGATGGTGACAGCGCGGGCTTTGATCGTGATCCCTCGCTCTCGCTCTAGCTCCATGTCATCGAGCAGCTGAGCACGCATCTCACGCTTCTGCACCGTCCCGGTGATCTCGAGCATTCGATCGGCCAAGGTAGACTTGCCGTGATCGATGTGCGCGATGATCGAGAAGTTGCGGATTAGTTTGGTGTCCACTAGAGCTCCTAGGCTTTTTGAGTTGTTGCCATGAGATACTCACGGAGAGCTGTGAGGGCGCGCCCTCTGTGGCTCACCTCTGACTTCTCTTTTGGTTCGAGCTCGGCGAAGCCGCGCCCTGTCTGTTGGTGTCCCTCTTCAGTGAAGAGGAAGAATGGGTCATAGCCGAAGTCGTTCGTACCGACTCGCTCTTCAAGGATCTGTCCATAGACGGAGCCCTCAAATGTGGCTTCTAGCTCGCCATCAGGGCGAGCTAGTGCGAGCGCACAGAAGAACCTCGCGCTGCGTTCTGCACCTTTCACGCCTTGGAGCTCCATGAGGAGGCGTTGATTGTTCGCGGCGTCATCTCCATGGGTACCAGAGTAGCGTGCTGAGTGAATCCCGGGAGCGCCCTTCAGGTGATCTACTTCGAGACCTGAGTCGTCAGCAAGCGTCCATTTTCCAGCGGCAGCTGCCGCTGCGCAGGCCTTCTTGACAGCGTTAGCTTCGAAGGTTGGGCGATCCTCTACTACGTCCTCTATCCCACCGACATCGGCAGGAGAGAGCACTTCGACACCCGTTCCGGAGAGGAAGAGCTCGATCTCGACGAGCTTCTTCGGGTTGCCGCTGGCGATGAGCAGCTCCACGCTTCAGCCTTCCTCGACCGCTGTCTTTTGAGCGTCGAAGATCTGACGGATGCTGGCCTCTGCTGTCGCCAGCATTTGATCAAGGGTCTCGCGGGAGAAGGTCGCTCCCTCTGCAGCGCCCTGCACCTCGACGAATTCACCTGCACTGGTCATGACGATGTTCATGTCGACCCCGGCGCGGCTGTCTTCTTCGTAGCAGATGTCGCTCATGATCTCGCCGTCGATGAGGCCGACGCTCACTGCGCCGAGGTGATGCTCAAGCGGCCACTCCCTGAGGAGTCTCTTGGATTCCATGTGCTTGAAGAGATCATGTAGCGCGACCCACGCTCCGCTGATCGCTGTTGTTCGGGTGCCACCGTCGGCTTGAAGGACATCGCAGTCGACATAGAGCGTGCGCTCACCGAAGACGCCGAGGTTGGTTACGGCTCGCAAGGAGCGACCGATCAACCGTTGGATCTCAACTGAGCGGCCATCGACGCGTCCGTTACGGTCTCTCCCCTTTCGCCCCTCAGTAGAGGAGGGGAGCATGGAGTACTCGGCCGTGAGCCAGCCCTTACCTTTGCCTTTGAGAAAGCGCGGTACGCCGTCTGTGAGGCAGGCAGTGCAAAGGACCTGGGTGTCGCCAAAGGAGGCGAGGACAGAGCCAGGCGTCTTTGATGTGAAGTGGCGTTGAAAGCTGATGGGACGCATCGCATCAAGGGTGCGACCGTCTATACGGGAGGTGCTCATGTTCTGAATGGTTTGGAAAAGCGGCGCGGCAGTATACGAGGCTGACAGGATTCAGACGCTGCGTACACCCGATACATGCTCGAGCGGGATGTTGATTAGAGCTCCTTCGCTTGAGATCAAGCTGAGACCGGACTCTAGATTGAGGTCTACTAGGTGCCCCCTAAGGGTCTCTTCTAGCCTTTTGACCTCCACCACTCGTCCATAGAGGCCCGCTCGCTGCACGAAGGCGCTGCAGAGGACATTTGGCGTCTTCTCCAGCTGCTGAATGGCTGCGTCGAGCTCTGGGAGGATCTCTTCTAGGGCGCGTTCAGGGTCCGTGTCTACGCCTTTGAGGGCCAGGCTGGTGACGGGTCGCTCAGCTAAGAGCTCTGGAGGAAACTCGGTTCGTGAGAGGTTGACTCCAAAACCGGTCACATAGTGAGGGGCGTCTTGCTTGAGGCCGCGAGTCTCAATGAGGACTCCAGCGAGCTTTGCGCCCTCTGAGTCGACCACATCATTAGGCCATTTGAGGCTCAGATCCTTAGCGCCGAGCCGCTCAAGCCCACGCAGCACTCCGAGTCCAGCTGCCATGGTGAGCCCAGCGGGAGACCAGCCGGGAGGCTGGGGGAGGAGGATGACGCTGGCGTAGAGGTCCCCGCCAGAAGGCGATGACCACTCACGTCCCAAGCGTCCTCTTCCAGCTGTTTGAGACTCGGCGACGTGTACGTCGCCGTGCTGGGCGCTGCCCTCTGTGAGCGCAGCGAAGGCGCGCTCAGAGGTGGAGTCAGTCGCCCCGTGTTGAATGATCCGTTGCTTCACGCTGCGATGGTAGCAGTGTGGAGGCGCTGTTGCTGTCTCCGCGGTCTCGGCCGCGGAGTCCTTACATCAGAAGTGAGCCTGACTTCTGGCCGAGGAGGGCCTTGAGTCGCTCCATCACGTTGGAGTGGATCTGGCAGACGCGGCTCTCGGTGAGATTGAGCATCTCGCCTATTTCTCGCATCGTGTGACCGGCGCGGTAGTACTGCTCGACGATGAACTTCTCCTTGGGGGTCAAGGAGCGAGTCATATAAGCGAGGATGTCGTTCCGGTTGAGCTCCTGGATGGGGTCAGGAGCTTGAGCGTCGACGATGACGTCGATCTTCTCTCCAGAGCCATCATCGTCGTTGTCTTCCCACTTCTCTGAGAGGGAGTACATGCTCCTGGCGCTAGCGGAGTCCATCTCGCGAGTGAGCTCATCGGGCTCCATCTCAAGGGACTCTGCGAGCTCGTTATGCGTGGGCTCGCGGCCATAGTCGGCGGTGAGAGCTCGGAGGGCCTTCTCAATACGGCTCGCTTTCAGGCGGACGAGGCGGGGGACCCAGTCTTGGCTGCGGAGCTGGTCAAGGATTGAGCCGCGGATACGGGTCGTGCAGTAGGTCTTGAACTTGATGCCGCGCTCGGGGTCGAAGCCGCGGATCGCGTCCATCAATCCAAAGAGGCCGGCGCTGACGAGGTCGTCTAGCTCGATGGATTTAGGCAGGGTGTGGAGGAGACGCTCTGCGATGTACTTAACTAAGGGGAGGTGGCGCTCCATGAGCGCGTTGCGGTACGGCTCGATCGGCTTGGATCGAGGGCCGTGCTCAGCTGCCTTGTGGTGGTAGAGCTCCCAGATCTCTTCTGTGGGGAGGTCGCGCAGTGTTTCCTCGTATGAGCGCGGTTCTTCCTTCGGCGCCTCGGGCACGCTGTCAGTGTTTGCCTCAGCGCTGGGGTCAATGTTTGACTCCAAAGTGGGCTTGATCTCGTCGTTTGCTTGTTCGCTTGCCATTTCTGCTTTGATGTGAGTTCCTTGTATTACCGACTCACTCGACGTTCATCAGAGAGTGTATCTCAACGTCGCCGAGTTTCTCGCGGCCACCAAGGAAGCCGAGTTCGATGACAAAAGCGCACGCACAGATCTCGCCACCTATGCGCCTAACTAGTGTGAGCGCGGCCGCCATCGTGCCGCCAGTAGCTAAGAGATCGTCAACCATGAGGACTCTTTGCCCCTTAGTTACGGCGTCCTCGTGGATCTCTACCGTGTCTGACCCATATTCGAGTTCATAGGTCTCGCTGATTTTTTTATAGGGGAGCTTCCCTGGTTTTCTGATCGGGATGAAGCCCTTGCCGGTCGCGAGGGCGAGCGCGGTGCCGAAGATGAAGCCCCGGGACTCAATCCCGCAGATGACGTCATAGGTCGAAGGGTCGACGGCGGCCTGTAGCCCAGCGATCGACTCCTTGAGGCCTTCAGGGCTCTGCAAGAGCGGTGTGATGTCCTTGAATACGATCCCAGGCTTCGGGAAATCAGGGATGTCGCGTATGTATTTTTCGATCAAACTGTCCTCCAGGGGCCGCGTCGTTCGCCTCACCCTGTGGTGGGCGGGTGGCAAATGCCACGGCTATTAGGAATCATCGGAAACCCGACCCCCTTACTTGAAGCTATAGGTCGGCTTTTCCTTACACCGAGTCATTTATTCGCAGGCCTACATCTCGGGGGGGGCAGCGAGTCCCAGCAGCCGTAGCCCGGTTGCGAGGGTCTCTTGGGTGGCCTTAACGAGAGCTACTCTTGCGGCAGTAACGCCGGAATCTTGGCCTAAGACGCGGTTCTTGGCATACCAGCCGTTGACCTCTCGAGCTAGACCTAGGACCCAGGTCGAGAGCTCTGAGGGCTCCGCATTGCGGCCTGCGGAGCGAATCACATCCGGGAAGCGTCCGATGCGCAGGAGCACGCCTGAGGCCTCCTCTAGGGCCGTCCAGTCCGCTTCACCACCACCTTCCTCGCGAGCTTCTGCCTTTCTGAGGATGGAGGAGAGGCGCGCGTGGGTGTATTGGACGTAGGGGCCGGTCTCTCCCTCGAAGGAGAGGATCTCCTCCCAATTGAACTCGACATCCTTGATGCGCTCACGGCGTAAGTCATTGAAGATGACCGCGCCTACGCCGATCTGCTCAGCGACGGCCTCAGGATCAGGGAGATCGGGGCTCTTCTCTTTGATGATGCGCAGAGCCTCTTCGACGGCTCTGTCGAGGACATCCTCAAGGAAGACGACGCGTCCCTTGCGCGTGCTCATGCGCCCCTCAGGAAGTCTCATCATCCCGAAGGAGATGTGTTCGACGCGCTCTTCCCACTCAAGCTTCATCCGATCGAGGACGCCTTTTAGCTGTTGGAAGTGGAGGCGCTGGTCGCCACCGACGACGTAGAGGCAGCGTTCGAACTCGTAGAGCTCCCAGCGGTGAAAGACCGCTGCGAGGTCTCGGGTCGCGTAGAGCGTGGTCCCGTCCGTCTTGCGGAGGAGGCAAGGCGGGGTGTTCTCTGAGATGTGCGTCAGGTCCACGATCAGCGCGCCCTCGCTGAGCTCTGTGATCCCGGCGCTCTCGACCCGCTGAATAGTGCTCTCTAGGTGGGGCTCGTAGTAGGCCTCGCCTCTCACCTCATCAAAGCCCACTCCGAGACGATCGTAGATCTTGTCGAACTCCAGAAGAGAGAGCTTGGTGATGTGCTCCCACTTGGAGCGCACCTCTGGGTCAGTTCCGTTTTCAAGGGCTCGGAAAGCAGCGCGACCTGCCTCTGCGAGCTCAGGGTCACCCTCTTCTTCTTTGTGATAGCGCACATAGAGTCCGAGGAGAGCTTGGATGGGATCTGATTCGAGGTCTGTATCGGCACCCCATCGATCGAGAGCTGCGATGAGCTTGCCGAACTGACTCCCCCAATCTCCGATGTGATTGATGCCGACTGTCTCATAGCCGAGGGTGTCGAAGATGCGCTGTAGCGCTGCACCGATGACCGTAGAGCGGAGGTGCCCGACCGACATGGGTTTGGCGATGTTGGGTGAAGAGAGGTCAATGACGATCTTCTTCCCGGCGCCCTCTTGAGATGTCCCATAGCTTGCCCCCGCGGTGAGGACAGCGTTGACGACGGTCTCTGCGAGCGTCGCGCGGTCCACTAGAAAGTTGATGTAAGGACCTGTGGCGGTCGCGGTGATGTTCTCGAGGTCAACGTTGAGTTGCTCTGCGAGCTCAGCGGCGATAGCTGGAGGTGCTTTTTTCAGCTTCTTAGCGAGGGGGAAGCACGGGAAGGCGAAGTCCCCGAGGGCGGGGTCCCGCGGCTGCTCGATCTTGACCTCTTCCGGAGACAGACCTCCTCTCTCGGAGAGCGCGTTCCGGATCTGTTGAATGAACTCCTGCATCTTCTATATAAGTTTCCCGGCGCCTGTGTGATCCGGAGGTGTGTGGGAGAGGATAGCGCTCACGTCGCCCATTGCTCCCATTCAGCGTTCGCTTCCTCGAGCTCTCGCTCAAACTCTGAGATCTTGAATTGAACCTCACGCGCCAAGGCCTGGTCTCGATAGATCTCCTCAGAGCCTAGGGACTCGCGGAGCTTCCCCAGCTCTCCCTCTAGCTCGATAATGCGGGCTTCGACCTTCTTCAGCTTCCAGGGGTTCTTGTTTTGGTTCTTCTTGGAGCTCTGTGAGGTCTTAGGGCTCTTGGTGCCCTTGGACTTCTCTTTGCGAACGCGCTCCACTTCTTGGGCCTTTTTGGAGCGCTTCTCATTCTCTCGTTTGGCGGCTCCAGCCTCTTCAGCCTCGGCTAATCGTGTGTTTCGATATTCCGTGTAGTTGCCGCGGAACTCGCGAACTTGCCCCCGCGAGACCTCAATGATTCGGTCGCAGAGGCTGTCTAGGAAGGCGCGATCGTGGCTGACGCAGACTAGGGCTCCGGAGAACTCGCTCAGCATCTCCTCTAGGGCTGTACGGCCTGCTAGGTCGATGTGGTTCGTGGGCTCGTCCATCGCGAGCCAGGTCGGCTCGGAGACGAGGAGCTTTGCGAGGGCGAGGCGTGCGCGCTCGCCTCCGGAGAGGGTCCCAACCAATTTCTCTACATCTTTACCTCTGAACAAGAACTTCGCTAGGTGGCTACGAATCTCCAGCTCGCTCCACGCCGGACGTGCGCGACGCATCTCTGTGGAGGGCGTGCCGTCATCTCGCAAGGCGCTCGTGTCCTGGTCATAGAAGCCACAGACGGAGCCGTGGCCACGATCTACTGTGCCTGCGAGCGGCGATGCCTGCCCCGTAATGATCTTAAGGAGGGTCGATTTCCCAGCGCCATTGGGGCCGACGATCCCGACCCGCTCACCGCGACCGACGCGTAGGTCGACACCTTCGAAGAGGATGTTGTCTGCATATCCACCCTTCAGACCGCGCGCTTGCAAGACGAGCTCTCCACCCCGTTCGGTCTTCGGAGCCTTAATCCTAGGTGCGCGAACATCATGGTAGGGCTGCTCTAGGCGCACGATGTTGTTGAGCTTCTTGAGCCTTCCCTTTGCCTCTGCTGTGCGTTGGCTCCCCATGTGCTTCTTGATGAAGCCCTCTTCCTTGCGGATGCGCTCACTCTGGATCTTCCAGGCTCGGTGGGCCGATTCAAAGCGCTCTTCTTTGAGCTGGACATAGCGTGAATAGCGCCCGGGATATCGGGTCAGGGAGCCGCGCTGGACCTCTACGATGCTCGTGACAGCGTTTTCGAGGAGGCGCCTGTCGTGGCTGACAATGAGGACACCCGTCTTGATCTCACCCAGCCAGTTCTCCATCCACTCGATGCCTTCCAAGTCGAGGTGGTTCGTGGGTTCGTCCAAGAGGAGGAGGTCGTGTCCGGCGGCAAGCTCTCGAGCGAGAGCGACGCGGTTCTTCTCGCCTCCGGAGAGTGATTGGGCTTCTCGATCCCAGAACGCCTCTCCGAGTCCGATCCCCGAGAGGATGGATTCGACGCGACGCTCGATCTCCCAAGCGCCGATGGCATCGATGCGCTCTGAGATGATGGAGTGTCGTTCGAGGAGGGTGTCGAGCTTCTCACCCTCGACCTCGCCCATCGCGAGGCCTAGTCGTTCAAACTCAGCGAGGAGCTCTTTCGCGTGAGCGAGGCCGCTCTCCACATAGGAGCGCGTCGTGATCCCTACGCCGAAGTCCGGGCGCTGAGGGACATGGCCGACTCCCACGCCTTTTCTGCGCTGGACCTTTCCGGTGTCCGGGGTCTCTTGACCTGTGATCATCTTGACCAAGGTGCTCTTTCCAGCGCCGTTGGGTCCGACGAGGCCGATGCGGTCTCCTTCGTCAATTTGGAGCGTCGCACCAGCGAGCACCTCTTGGGCACCGTAGTGCTTGCGCAGATCATCAATAACTACGAGCGTCATGCTTTCAGGGGTCCTTTTATTACAGGCAGAGCAAGCTGGCGGCTCGCTCAAGCTCTTTATCTGTGGCGTTGCAGGGCTGCGGGAAGGCGAAGTCGCCGAGCCCGTTGGTCGGGATCAGGTGGACGTGCACATGGGCAACCTCCCACCCGACAACTGTGATGACGACCCGCTCGCAACCCAGCGTCTCGCGGAGCTTTGATTCGACGGATCGAACCGCGCTCCAGAGGGCCTCGTATTCGCCCTGCTCGAGGTCAAATAGGTACCCGACCTCACGTTTTGGGACCACGAGGGTGTGCCCTGGCTGCACCGGCCGGATGTCCAAGAAGGCGATGTGGCCTGGGTCCTCCCACACGCGCTGGCATGGGATCTCGCCCGCGATGATCTTTGTGAAGAGGCTTGTCATGGCGGGAGATTAGCAGGTCAGGCCGTGCGCGCACTCCGTAGCCTCTTTAAGATCTCACTGCTATGCCTGCGCCGCCTGCTGATGCCCGCTCCCACCTCACAGAATGTGTCTCTGTGGAGCCCTGTGGAGACGATGGTGTGATCCTTCGGGTTCGCACCAGCGATCCGCTCGCCACCCTCCGGGCGGGGCGCTTCTTCATGTTGAGCGCTGCGGTCCCTGGCTTCCCCGCGATCCCGAGGCCCTTCTCCGTCTACCGGCAAGACGGGTCGGAGATGGAGTTCCTGATCAAGATCATGGGACGTGGCACGCGCATGCTCTCAGAGTTAGAGCCTGGAACCGCTGTTCGGGCTACCGGTGCCCTCGGGAATGGCTGGCCAGAGCTAGATGCGAAGAAGCACATGGTGATGCTGGCGGGAGGCATCGGTTCAGCGCCCTTCTTCATGTTGATCGAGCAAGCCCTCGCTCGCGGTCTCGCGGCCAGCGACATGACATTGATCTATGGAGCGGCGATTGGCGGGTTGCTCTATGACATCGAGCGCTTCGCCGCCTTAGGTGTCCGAGTTGTGGCCGCGACCGATGACGGGAGTACGGGCTTTCACGGGAACGCGCTCCAAGCGCTTCATGAAGAGTGGGGCGCAGGTGCGATCCCGAAAGACTGTCGTCTCCTAGCTTGTGGCCCCGACCCGATGTTGCACGCGGTTGAACGCCTGGCGCGTGAGCGTGAGCTTGAGTGTTGGCTCAGCCTAGAGGGGCTGATGGGCTGTGGCGTGGGGATCTGCAATGGATGCCCTGTACCGACGCGCCTTGAGGGCGGGATGGGTGACTGGCCCAACGCTAAGAGTTGCGTCGAAGGGCCGGTGTTCTCGGTCGCCGACGTGGCGCTATAAAACGCGTCCTCTATTCGGAGCCGACCGACGTCTCATCTGACTCGGCAGGCTCTTCTTGCTCCCCGATGTAGCCGAGGCCACGCATCAACTCTTTAGCGAGAGCTTGGTCTGTGAAGGTGTCAACCCTTGTTGCTGCACCTGCCTCCAGCCAAGCGATGACCTCTGCTTTGAGTGAGGACATGCGCACGACATTTCTAGTCGCGACGTTGTGCTTAGCCTCTGTGTCGGAGTAGAGGTCAAAGAGCTGGTGTAGCTCTTCTCGGAGTTTCGGCTGCTCTGGGGCCCAGACATAGAGCCAGCGCTCTTTTAGGCAGCCGTGAATCTGCAGAGTCTTCGCTCGGTGCTTGAGGGGGCCATTCGGCCAACGGCCGAGCGAGGTCGTGAAGAAGATGGTCTCATCGTCCGGGTTGCTCTCGCGGGTCGCCTCTAAGAGATTGATCGACTCCATGCTCGCTGGAGGAGAGAGGTTCGCAGCAGCGAGGAGAGTCGGAGCGAGGAAGCGGTTTTCGACCCTGGCCTCGATCCGTGCGCCGCTGGGGATCCCAGGGCCGGCGATGATGAGCGGAACCTTAACCGACTCGGAGAAGAATTGGCGGCCGTGTCCGACCAAGGAGTGGTCCATAAACTCCTCGCCATGATCACTCGTTATCGCGATCACGGTGCGGTCATCAAGGCCCATTGCGCTGAGCCCCCGGAAGAAGGCCCCCAGCTCTTGGTCAAGGGTCGCGATCTCAGCGTCATAGAGATTGCTGTAGTGGTCCATGAACTCATCAAGCTTCGATGTGTCGGCGGCGTCATCTGTGAGCTGAGCTTGGTGGAGCGCCATCAACATTTGCTCGGAGTAGCCGTTTGGGGCCTTAGGGCCAAAGCGCTCCATTATGGCCGGATCAGGCCTATAAGGTGTGTGAGTGTCCAGCAGGTGAATGTAGAGGAAGAAGCGGTTGTCGATGTTCTCTCGTACCCATTGAGTCGCGGAAGAGAGGATCGGCGTCGCGCCCTCTTCCGCGTGCTCGAAGAAGCCCTCGAAGCCTTGATCGAAGTTGCGCTCGGAGCAGATGAGCGGGTTTGCGCTGAAGGCCGCGGTCGCCACCCCATGCTGCAAGAATGACTCCGCTATGGTCTCGATCTCATCTACCAAGAAGCTCGATTTTGAGCCGACGATTCCATGCTGAGGAGGAGAGAGAGCGGTGAGCAGGCTCGCTGTCGAAGGCCAGGTCCAAGGGGAGGCGGCGAAGCTGCGGTCGAAGACCACACCCTTCTCGCCTAGGGCGTCGATATTGGGCGAGGTGTTACGGTCATAGCCATAGGTGCCGAGTCGGTCAGAGCGCAGCGTGTCCAGCACGATCATCACGACATTGGGCGCCTCTGGCGCGGATTGTGCCCGGACACGTCGCAACCTCTTGATGACGCTCAGTTCGGCGAATCCGCACTTCACCTCTTTAGCGCCTAGCGAGTTAGACGCGATTCGAAGTGAGAGTTGACCTCCTCCAGCGAGAGAGATCTCGCCCTCTTCCCAACGCCGCTGTGCTACGGGCAGGCTAGAGCTATAAGGGACGTTGGAATGGAAGACGGGCTCGCCGCGGAGAAGGACCACGAAGCGGATCTCCGCGCCATCCTCACCGGTGTAGGAGCTGTGATCCACGCCCGTTGCGAAGCGCAGATAGGCGGACGATCCTATGTCCTCAGGGATCTGGTAGATGACCTCGCTGCCGGAGGCCATCAAGAGAGAGGTCCTCATTCCGGCCTGAGAGTTCTTCCCTTTAACGGGGGTGAGTGAGCCGGTCTGAACAGGCCGGTCCAAAGGAGTGACCTTGTCTGTCCGGCGGTCTGTACGGTTCAGCAAGGACTCCAAGAAGCGCTCTGCTTCAAAGCTCTCAGGCTTGCTGCATCCATCGGAAAACAGCGAGACACCTACGAGGAAGAGCGCCAAGATGGGCGCGCTCTTCTTCAGGAGTGAATCGTTACTTGAGGGCATTTGAGAGGTCAGGATAGGAGTAAATCCTCCTCTCCTCTATCGACCGGCCTCGAGCATTGCTTGTGCTTCAGGAGGCGAGCCTCAGCCGCCCTCCCGTATCCCGTCCAGAGCTTCGTTGAGGCGCTGTGAGAGGCCCTTGACGGCCTCTTCGGCAAAATTCTGGGAGGGGAGAAGCTCTAGGGCGCGCTTCAAGAACGGCTCTGCGTCTGCACCTGAGCCATTCTCAGCTAGAGCAACCCCGCAGTCCGCTTGGACTTGGAAGTCATCAGGGAGCATCTGGCCAGCCACTTTGAAGTGCTCGAGGGCCTCAATGGACTGATCATTGCGCGCTAATACTTGGCCCAAGATGTAGTGGCTAGGCCCGTGATTTGGGGCGATGCCGAGGGCTCTTTGGCAGAACCTCAACGACTCCTTGAGCGCGCCTCTGTCATATTCGATCGCAGCCAGCGCCCACTGCATGTTGACCTCATCGCTGCGGAGCTCATCGAGCAAGCTCTCTAGCTTGCCGACCGCTTGTCCTGACTTCCTCAAGCGGAAGGCGTTGAGCAGCGAGGGTGTCGCTCGGAGGATCTCACCGGCTTCGTAGTGGATGACACCGAGCGCATAGTGAGCCTCGAAGTTCTCCGTCATCATCTGGCAAGCCCTCTCGAGGAGCGGGAGCGCGTCGCTGAACTGGTTCTTCGCTAGGTAGACCTTGGCGAGGTCAAAGACAGCGGGGCCATTGTTGGGGTTAACGCGTAGGGAATCAGTGAACCAACGCTCAGCCTCGTCGTAGTTGCGGCGCTTCGCCGCGAGCGTCCCGAGCAGCGCCTTCGGCCCTGGCGATGTGGGGTAGTAGTCCAGCGCATCCATCGCTACGAGTCGAGCGCGAGCGTCGTCCCCGTTGCGCTCTAGCGCTACGCCTAGCGCGACCATGTAGCGCAGATGTCTTGGCCTGCTGTCGAGCGCGGCTTGTAGATGAACGACAGCTTCGTCAGCGAGGCCCTTGCGCAGGAGCAGCAGCCCCATGTTGAAGTGTGCTTCCACGGCTTGTGCGTTAGCGTCGATCGCACGGCGGAAGGCCTGAGAGGCTTCGATCGTGCTGCCAGCGACCATCTTCGTCACTCCTAGACCGGTCAGCGCCAAGGCGCGGTTCGCAGAGTTTGGGTCTACGCCACGGATTGCTCTCACTCGATCTAGCTCGTCGATGACGCGTTGGAAGATGAGCGCCGGGGTCTCGAAGTCGCGGAACTCGTCCTTCTCTGCGGCGTAGAGCAAGCACCAGCCGAGCCCGAGGTTCATCTGCACCTCGTCATCCTCGGAGGCGAAGATGGAGAAGTCTGAGTTGCGGGCCTCTGCTAAGAGCTCCATCCCAGCTTCATAAATACCGGTCGCTTCCTGGAGGGGCTGCAGCTCGCTCGTCTCTTGAAACTCTTCAAGGAGGATCCTCCCGAGACTCCAATGGATGTTCGGATTGCGCGGGTTCTGCTCTAGGGCTGTACGGAAGAGGGCGTCGTCATCAGCCCAAGCTGCTGCGTGGACGATGTCTTGCGCAGAGTAGGCCAGAGCGAGGCATGAGAGGGCGACAGTGCCAGCGCCCTTTGAGAGTCGGGTGACGGCGGCGTGCGCGATTAGGAAGGAGAAGCCGAGGGCGGCTAAGTAGAGGAATCGATCAGAGAGAGGGAAGGTGCCGACGGACTCAACGCGCAAGAGGACAGGCAAGAAGGCCGCAGGGATGGCGAGGAGGAGCGCACACACGAGGTGTGCGCCTCGCTTGTGAGCTGTACGTGCCGCGAGAAGTAGCGAGAGAGCGCCGACTAAGGGGAAGAGGAACTGAGCGCTGGTGAAGGGGAGCGTGGGAGAGATCGCGCGGAACAAGTTGAGCTCTAAGGGGAACGCGAGCAGGAGGGCTGCACCACCCAGGAGCTCAACGCGCAGCTGTAGAAGGCGAGCGAAGCCCACTCCGAACTCGGTCGTTGTGCGATCAAAGCCTGCGCCAAGGTCGCCAAAGACGCTGACGCGTAGGCTGTACCAAGCGCCAAACGCGAGGAGCATTGGGAGGTATGCCTTCCAAGGAGTGCGCTCTTCGGCGCTCTTACCGAGGCGGCCTAGGACCAGCGCTACTGGAAAGAGACCGATCGCTGACTCTTTGCAACAGAGCGCCGCGAGGAAGAGCGCTCCGGTGAGCCAGCCGCTCTTGAGCTTGAAGCCTTTTCTCGAGAGTAGACCTGCGATGACGGGCAAGCCGAGGCACATAGCGAGCGGGTCAGAGATGCCTGAGATCCATGCGACGCTCTCTAGGTGAACGGGATGCAGGGAGAAGAGGAGCGCAGCCCATAGGGCTGTGCGCTCGCTCGAGAAGAGCCTGCGCGCGACGGCCCATGCGCCCAGCGCAGCCCCGGCGTGAAGAATGATCGAGGCGGCGTGGAAGCCCAGAGGAGCTGCATCTGCCGCGTGGTAGACGAGGGTCAGCGCCAGCATGGAGAGGGGCCTGTAGTAGCCGACGTGCTGAGCTGTCTGAGGGTCGAGGAAGTCCCAGTAGGAGCTGGAGAAGAGCTCACCTATGCGCCCGAGATCTGCGATGAGCGGGTTACGCGAGATCAGGAGATGATCGTCATAGACGAGCTCTCCCCCGAGCGTACGAGCGAAGGCGAGCGCTGTGACGAGCACGATGAGCCCGATTGAGAGCCATCGCGGGTCATGCGCCTGGTGTTTGAGATTGGACATCAGCAGACAAGGAATACTGGAGAAGAGTCTTCTGCACTACCGGAGCTTTGTAAAAAAGTCGCTGCCGTTGCCCAAGAGGGCGCGCGAGGCAGCCCCGAGTTTAAGGGCAGAAGATGACGTTCAGCCCATCGGAGAGGTTGAAGTTTGCGCCAACGCCGGGATCTCGGAACCAGAACTGAAAGTTGTATTCCATACCGTCCACGATGGTCCCGTTGCCGGCGTTCATCGGCGCTTGGCCATAATCGAGCGCATAGCTGACGTCTCCGAATGCGTTGGTCTGAAGGATCGGTAGACGGAAGGTCCCTTGGAAGCCCGCGCCGACACATCTCTGCCCGTTCCCAAAGGGCGCAGAGGTCTGAGCAGGGCCGTAGTAGAAGATGCCGAACTGGTTTGGGACAGCTCCGTAGCACTGGAGCACGAGGTCATTAGAGGAGTAGCTCGCTGTCCCTTGGAAGCCCATGACGGCCCCGAAAGGGCCCCCGCTGTTCGGGGTAGAGGTGCAGTAGTTAGCAGGGGCTTCGCAGCCGCCTCCCGGAATGATCGTTGTCGGCCAGGCGTTCGAGATGTCTCCGTTGCTGTTTCCGCTGTTCTTCACCATGACGTCACCCGGGCCCGCGTTTGAAGGGATGGTGAAGCTGAGAGTGCTCCCATCGGAGCTCACATTGCTGAGGGTGATCTTAGGAGTTCCGCCAGCGCTTGTGGTGGAGGCGGGGGTGAACCAAACCTGGTTGTCAGCGCTGGAGAACCCAGACCCGGTGATTGTCATTGTCAGCCCCGTGACGCTGATGTTGGTGATCTTTGGCTTGTTGGCGTCTCGGACTCCGTAGACAAATTGGACGCCAGCGACGTCGTCTGCCTCGATCGAGCGTTCGATGACGCCATTAAAGTTGATGGAGGGATACATAGTCGCTGAGCCATCATCTGAGTGCCCGAGTCCGAGAGCGTGTCCGTACTCATGCGAACAGACGCCTTGTAGATCCATGCGGTTGTTCAGCGGAGGACCTGGCCCGTCATCCCACTGCCACTCCTCGCAGTAGCGGATGCGCCAACCATCTGAGATGGGGATCTCACAGTAGGCGACGAGGCCGCTCTCGCAGCCGGACACTGCCGACATGGTGTTGCTGTTTGAGCTGCCGACGCCGTCGGCCGCGCCTGCCCAGAAGGCGTCGAAGTTAGCCCCGCCAGAGCCGAGACCTCCAGCTTGCGTGGAGTCACCTTCGCCCGTGCCGCCGCGGAGCTCTGAGGCCCAGTCAGCGGTGCCTTTCCACAGCGCTAGGTAGCAGCCGGTATAGCCCGGAAAATTCGACTCCGCGTTCGTGTTGTTGTTGGCGTGGAAGTCTTCAAAGTTGTTGAAGACTCTCACGTCTCGTTGTGTGAACCCGAGGTTACCGCCCAGAGTTGAGTAGGCCCGAGAGTGCTGCGCTGGGAGCAAGAGGAGCGCGGCCCCTGACAGGGCTGTCAGGGGGAGGAGAGCTTTTAGTAGTGCTTGGAGTTTCATCGTCTTTCTTGTTCTGTAACCGCGAGATGATCTGTAGCGGTATCTAGCCTATCAAACGCTATAGAACACGCCCTTTGAGCCAAGCTTTGATAAACGCAAGCGGGCCGCCCGAGTGGGCGGCCCGCTTGATCTTTGAGGCTCACTATCGTGGGCCAGTGCTGCTCAGGGGCAGATGTGACCTTCAAGCCAACAGAGAGGTTGAA
>JAPKBY010000214.1 GCA_028823185.1 Planctomycetota bacterium | reverse complement strand
GAAGCGACCCTCAAACCAAAGCGAGCACTGAGTACCGCTAGTGGAGTTAGCAAAGTTTGGGTTCTGAACAAACCAGTGAAAGACGCGCTGGGGCGTCACGACCGAAGGATCAGAGATGACCGTCCCAAAGAACTCAGGGTCACCCAAAGGGTCTAAATATGGAGGCTCTCGAACGCCGTTAAAGTTCACATCTAACGCGAAGACGGACCACCGCACCATCTCGCCTGAAGCGCTCGCAGAGGCTGGAATGGACCCGGAATAGATGCCGTCTCCGGCGACAGCATCCGGTGAGGACCCATCGTCAAGCATGGAGACAGAGTTCGAGGACTGATACATCACTCGATACTCAAGCTGGACAATGCCTGAAGATCCGAGCTCTCCGAAGACCTCTGCTGTCACAACGATCTCATCACCGTCTGACGGCTGATCTGGAGTATGAATAACTTCATCGATCAGCGGACCCGGAGAGGTGTTGACCGCCCCTGGCGTCGGTGTATGGAAGTAGTACTCATTCGTGGTCAAGTTAGGGGCGAACTCAAACCCGTAAGAGACGTCCTCAAATTGCTGAGGAAATGTAGGAGCAAACTCTGTCGTGAGCACGACACCAGAAGGGTTCGTGATAGCGAGGTACTCGCCATCGACGTTCAACTTGAAGTTGGTATGAAGCTCATCAAGAGGGTTCGTTCGATCCTTCGCGGACGCAAAGATCACCATATACCCGCCCGGAGGAAAGTTGAGCCCAGGCAAGGTCCACTTGAACAGGTCCGCCGGATCATCCGTCAGGTGCCAGTTCGACAGATTGATCGTGTTCGAGGTGGGATTGTGAATCTCAATCCAGTCTGAGCTGTCCCCGTCAACATCGACGATCCCATCGTCGTTAGAGGCTAAGAACTCAGATATCACCAGCCCCTGCGCAGAAGCAGAGAGAGAGAGCGCCAATACGGCGAAAAGGCGTGAGAGGTACATAAGCGTCTAAGGGGCCCAGAAAAACGAAGAAGGCTGACCTGATAGCCTACCACGCCCAGAAAAAGGGGGGATCAAGACCACTCGTTTGCTTCTAAGCATCTCTAAAGCCGAGGACCACCAGCAAGCATGGACCGCCCCAGATACAGCTGATCCCCAGCTCCTCACATCGCTCTGAGATCCCTTCAAACTCCGCGCCAGGCTGAACCCATAGACGCTTTACCCCAGCAAGCGCAGCCTCTTCAACGAGCGACTCCGTCACCCTAGGCGGGGTGATCACTGAGAGGCCGTGAACACCCGCAGGTAGCTCCGTCATATCTTTGACACAGGTGACCCCCTCGACTTCATCCGCCCGAGGGTTCAGAGGGATGACGACCTTGCCCGCCTGCTGATAGCAGCGAAAGACTTTGTTGCCGTACTTCTCTCGATCAGTCGAGGCCCCCGCTACTGCGAAGGTGTCTCCCAACAAAAACTCATCAATCATCGCCTGTGCTTCCATCTCGACATTCTGATCAAGACCCATCGCGGGTACCATCTCCGATATGAAGCGAAGTGAGAAAGCGGCCAGAATCCTCAAGCAGCTTGAAAAGCTCTATCCAGACCCACCGGTCCCGCTTGACCACTTCGACACCTTCTCGCTCCTCGTATCAGTGCTGCTCTCCGCGCAGACCACAGATGAGCGAGTGAATATGGTGACCCCGGGGCTCTTCGCGCTCGCAAAGACCCCAGAAGCGATGGCCAAGGTGTCCGTCGAGGAGATCCTCAACGAGATCCGCACCGTAGGGCTCGCTCCAACAAAGGCGAAGAACATCCGGCGCCTCTCCGAACTCTTGGTCGAACGACACGGCGGCGAGATCCCTGCCGACATGGACGCGCTCGAAGCCCTCCCAGGCGTTGGGCACAAGACGGCGAGCGTAGTCATGATCCAGGCCTTTAATGTCCCCGCCTTCCCTGTAGACACACACATCCATCGCCTCGGAGCGCGCTGGGGACTCTCCGATGGAAAGTCCGTTGAGAAGACCGAGCGAGATCTGAAGGGCTGCTTTCCCCGCGAGACCTGGATCAAGCTCCACCTGCAGATCATCTATTTTGGGCGTGAGTACTGCCAAGCACGCGGTCATGACCTGAGCGAGTGCCCCATCTGCTCATGGGCGGCCTCAAAAAAGCGGATCACGGAAGAGTCGCGGCGCTGAGCACGCATGCGATATGATCGAGCGCACATTGGAACATCAAGACTACCTAGAACTCGCGGACGCCTGCCTTGAACAATACGCCTCAGCGCTTGAGGACTTCGACCCAGATGAGGTGGACTTCTTCAGCGCTGACGGAGTCTTGACCCTCGAGTTTGCAGATGGCGCTCGATACATCCTCAACCGCCAAGCTGCAGCTCTGCAGATGTGGTTCGCCGCTGGCTCACGCGCGTGGCACTACAACTGGAGCGGAGAAGCTTGGCTCGATGACCGCGACGGACACGAGCTCAAAGCTTGCATCTCACGTGTACTCTCAGAGAAGCTCGGACGCGACGTGAGCCTGTGAGTGAACGAAAGGGAGAAAAAGGCAACAGCCCCATCAAACGCGGAGACAAGGTCGTCCTCGCGCTCGGAGGCGGAGCCGCCCGCGGCTTGGCACACATCGGCGTCTGTAATGTCCTCGCGGAAGAGGGCATCGAGATCGCGGGGGTCGCTGGAACGAGCATCGGCTCTGCGATCGCCGCCATGGTCGCTACTGACCGCATGGATGAGTATCAGGCGCAGATGAAGCTGATGACGCGCAAGGGTGTCTTCTCAATGCTCGACCCAGTCATCCCCCGATCAGGTCTCTTCGCGGGATCACGCATCATTGATTTCCTACGCACCCTCCTCGCAGACACAAAGATCGAGGACTGCAAGATCCCCTACGTGGCTGTCGCCGCAGAGCTAGAGAGCGGTGAAGAGGTCTGGATAAAAGAGGGAGACCTCGTCGACGCGGTGCGCGCTTCGAGCTCAATCCCTGGAATCTTCACGCCAGTTCGCCACCAAGGTAGATGGCTCATCGACGGAGGCATCTCCAGCCC
The DNA here is from genome assembly GCA_028823185.1 of Planctomycetota bacterium. Classification (GTDB taxonomy): domain Bacteria; phylum Planctomycetota; class UBA1135; order UBA1135; genus JAKVCE01. The sequence goes on along the minus strand of JAPKBY010000214.1, from coordinate 1,245 downwards.
GGTGCCGTTTGCCGCCGCATCATCGCTCTTCCCTCTCCCTGTGATCGCCGTCGATGTGAACGACCAGAAGAACGGTCCGCCCGTTTACGACCCCATCAGAGAGGCAGCTGAGTCCGTCGAACCCCAACCCAGCAAGATCGAGCGCCTCCTGTCCTCAGAGCAGATACATCCCATCTTGCGCCAATTCGGGGAGAGCACTCTCGCCGCAAGCAACTCAGCTACGGAGCGCATCACGAATGAGGTTCGTCGTATGCGAGAGCGTCTTAGCGCAACCTCCCCAGGCGCTCCCCCGCGCGCTCCAGGAATGATCGAGTCTCTCACTGAGACGACCATCGCGATCCAGCGCAACCTCGCAGCCTGTCAGAGAGAGCTCAACCCACCTGAACTCATGATCACCCCACGGCTTCAAGGCGTCGGACTCTTTGAATTCCACAGGGCCAAAGAGCTCATCAGGGAAGGCGAGCGCGCGACGCGTGAGGCTTTAGAGCTGCACCGAGCCCAAGGCTAAGTGACGCTTATGCTTGGGCTCGATGGACAGCCTCAGCGATGTGCAGATCTTGTACCGCGACCCCTGTAAGGTCACAGACGCTCACCTCCTGAGGCGAGCGACGCCCCTGCGCAGCGCCTGAGAGGACAGCGCCAAGTTCAACGACATCCTCTTCAACGATGTCGCCGCTCTTCAGCGCCTGCGCGACCTCTCCCCTTAATCGACATTGCTCCAAGCTGTCACAGACGACTCGGTCTGCCAGCGCCATGAGGCTCGTATCGAGCTCTTGCTTCTCTGGTGTGTCGGAGCCGACAGCAGTGATGTGGGTCCCCGGCCTGATCCAATCAGCGCGCAGTAAAGGAGCCGTCGACGAGGTCGTAGTTACGATCAACTCACACTTCGTCGCGAGCTCCTGTAGTGAACCTGCCGTCGTCGCCTTCAGCCCCTCCAAGAGAAGTTGGTCTACACACGAAGCTCGCTTGCTCTCGTCACGACCCCAAATGACCAGCTCTGCCTCTGGGAAGACTCGCGCGTGATAAGCGGCTTGCATGCGCGCTTGAACACCTGCCCCGACGATCCCGATGCAGCGCACATTCGGTGGCGCGAGCGTCCTCGAAGCCAGCGCTCCCGCAGCCGCTGTGCGCTCATTGGTGAGGTTCCCCTCATCTAATAAGACCCTCGCGATCGCGCCGGTCTTCTGCTTAAAGAGGAGCATCAACCCAGCGCCGACCGGAAAGCCGAGCTGAGGATTACCGGGG
>JAPKBY010000213.1 GCA_028823185.1 Planctomycetota bacterium | reverse complement strand
TGACCTCAGCGACCTCTTCAACACGAGCGACAGCGCCTCTAGCCACAGCCTCCGACCGCGCTATCCAGCGCTCCTCAAAGAGCTCATATCCTCGCGCGCGCTGTGCATCTGCGAAAGCGATCCAATACCCATCATGAAAGACTAGTCCCGCCTCCAATTTGAGCTTCTCTTCAGGAGTGACCCAGCTCTCCTGATACTTCACGAGTCCGCGCGCGAGCATATTCGCGTCCTCATCCGCAGCCATTCGGAGCTCACGCTCCTCCGGAGTCATCCACTCTTCGTTGTAGCGCACGAAGCCTAGCCAAGTCCTGGCCTCTACGTGCTCAGGGTCAAGCTCGATCGCGCGCTCCATCGCCTTCTTTGCTTGCCGTCGTATCCGCTTACCCTCAGCCCAGAGGCCGAGCTCGTGGAATTCAGCGGCCGTCTCCGCAGCAGCGAAGCGCTCCTCGAAATCTTCTCGCTTCGTCTTCTTTCGCTCGATCTCTTTGACCTCGGAGCGCTTGAACTCCAAGAGACCTCCGGGGGTCTGAATCTTTACGAGCTTTGCGTTCTCTTCTATGACCACGCCCTCGATGCGGCGTCCGTCCTTAAGGACCAGGACGTCCGCCGAGGCAGCCTCAACAAAGAGGACGAGCCCCAATAGCAACGCGATGAAACGATGAATTCTCATGGCTCCAACTTAGCCTCCCCGGCCTCAGACACATCCCCTGTCTCAAATCCATATTTATCTAGCTTGCGCTGCAGCGCGAAGCGGCTGATCCCGAGCGCCCTCGCGGCCTGACTCTTATTACCTCCAGCGCGCTCAAGAGCGGCCTCGATCGCCGAGCGTTCAAACTCTGCGATGGTTTCACGTAAATCACCCTCAAGCGCTCTCGCTTTGACACCTCCTGGGGTCTCCCTCACAGCCGTGGAGAGAGACGACAACACGATCTGCTCTGGAGCCAAGACCAAGAGGCGCCGCATCTCATTCTCTAGCTCGCGAACATTCCCGGGCCAGTTGTGTTTGCACAGCGCGACGATCACCTCTTGAGGTAACACAGGAACAGGACGGTCAGCCTCACGACCAGCGCGCGCGAGGAGGTGCTCTGCGAGGATCGGGATGTCGTCTACCCGCTCCCGCAGCGGAGGCAGCTCCACCGTGAGGACATGAATCCTGTAGAAGAGATCCTCTCTGAAGCTGCCCTCTGAGACCTGCTTCGCGAGGTCCCTGTGACTAGCGGCCAACAAGCGAACATCCACATCGATCAGCTTGTCGCTCCCGACAGGACGCACCTTGCCCTCCTGTAAGACGCGCAGCAGCTTCGCCTGCATCGCAGGGCTCATGTCACCGATCTCATCTAAGAACAGGGTCCCGGAGTCAGCGGTTTCAAAGAGGCCTTTCTTCGTTCGATGAGCACCCGTGAAGGCGCCCTTCACATGCCCGAAGAGCTCACTCTCTAAGAGAGACTCGGGGATCGCTGAACAATTCTCAGAGATAAAAGGCCTCTTTGAACGCGCCCCGTTTTTATGGATGGCACGTGCGATGAGCTCCTTTCCTGTCCCGCTCTCGCCCGTGATTAGAACGGGCAGGCTGCTCTCCATGATCCGGTCGAGGCTCTCGAAGACCGCCTTCATCGAGTCAGAGGCACCGACAATGGCTCCATAGTCTCCACGTGCACGCTCCCTCCCAAGCTCAGCGCGAACTACAGAGAGCTCCGCGCCTTGATCCTTCACTTTTTTGCCGAGCTCCGTATTTAAGGCGGCTATCTCACGTCGAGACTGCTCTAGACGCAGGGAATGTTGCGACATCTCCTGCCTGCGGCGAGCGTTCTGAAGGGCGACCGCAGCCTGATCCGCGAAGAGCTCCGCGATCTCGAGGTCCTCTTCTTTAAAGACTCCCTGACGAAGGCGGTTGTCGACGATGAGCACTCCACGCACGGCTCCTGCGTAGCTGACGGGCAAGCAAACGACGCTCTTTAGCCTGAGACCGTCGATGCTCCCGAAACCCTCAAAGCGCTCATCTTGCGCCGCATCAAGGCTGAGCAATGACTCACCGCTCTCCAACACACTCTTGACGATATTTAGAGAGACACGGGTGCTTGGCAGCGCGATGTCCGCTCCATCAAAGCTCCTCGCGACGTGCACCTTCATCTCTTCTGGGGTGATCGCAGAGGCGTCCTCAACCTCAGAATCTGGAAACATCAAGAAGCCACGCTCTCCTCCTAGGAGAGCGATCGCGTCATCCACGATCAGCTTGAACAGCGAGATCGAGTCCTGCTCCTTTGAGAGCTCCCGCGTCAAGCGCGCGAAGACTCGCAGCTTCTCGCGTTCATCGGGCAGCTCCGAGAGGATCGTTCGAAAGGGTGAGTCCTCCTCCTCAAGAGCAACATCTCCCTCTCCGATCTCCAAGATCTTCAAGGCCGTCGACCCCACCTCGATCATGTCTCCTACGCAGAGAGAAGCGCCACGAGTCTTCAAACCGTTGACCGTCACGCCATTCGCAGAGGCTAAATCTTCGAGCCATACACCCTCGCCAGAGAGGTCGAACTGGCAGTGATGCCGAGAGATCAGGGCATTGAGGAGGCAGATGTCATTGTCACTGGCCCGCCCAATGCTCACTAAGGGACCTGCAAAGACCTGCTCTCTTCGGTTACCCTCGTGCTCGATAGAGAGTCGAATCGTCACGAGCGCCTCCCCAGAGAGGTCGCCAACAGAATCAAGATGTGTTCGATATCGCTCACTCACTAAGGATAGCCCACCTTGGCCTCCCAGTAACCGCTCGCTCCCTCAGACATTCAACCTCCAGCCCCCATTCAGAGCTAAATGCCTAAGCCGTGGTTCCACAAAGGTTTACGATTCGAATGCACCCAGTGCGGCAATTGCTGCCGCACTCATGAGGAGTACTCATTTGTGTACTTAGCGGAGGGAGATGTCTCAGCTCTCACCGAGCACCTCCAGCTTGATAGGGCCACCTTCTTAGAGCGCCACTGCCAAGAAGAGGATGGCTGGATCACCCTCCGAATTGATAAACCGGCCTGTCCCTTCCTCAATGAGGCTGGAGGCTGCTCTGTTTATGAAGCTCGACCCAAGCAATGTCGAACGTGGCCCTTTTGGGTTGAGAACCTCAAACGCACCACCTGGGAGGGTCCCGTGTCCGACTGCTGCCCTGGGATCGGCAAAGGTGAGCTCGTAGATGCCGACGAGGTGAAGCGAATCGCGATCGAGACAGAGCTCTGGTACGAAGACTCCTGAGACCGCGCGGAAGATCGCGCGAGCCCAGGAGCTAATTGGACGTTACTGAGACTACTTGCAGCAGCCTTCAGAGCCCTTGATCATGCCGCAGCCGTCACACTTCGCGGCATCAGGGTCACAGCAGCCCTCAGCGCCCTTCTCTACACCACAACCACAGAGGACTGCCGTGCCGGCTTCAGCCGTGCATGAGGTGAGCGTTCCGAGACCAAGACAGAGAGCGAATAACGGCGCGAGTAGTAGTGCTTTCATTGTGTTCCTTTGCAATAGACGCGCGAATGACTACGCATCTGAAAACCGATGACGCCAAGTGGGCGCCTGCTTCACAAGCTGACAGATCAACCAGCATGAAGCAAATGAATCACTCCCCACGAAACTCGGGCTTTCGCTTCTCTGCGAAAGCAGCGAGCGCTTCGAGCCGATCAGTAGTGGTCAGCGTCCGGCTATAGCACTCCGCTTCAATCTCTAGCCCTTCAGCGAGCGGTAAATCACTCCCACGGTCAATGGCCTCTTTTGCCGCTTTGATAGCGACAGGGCCATTCAATGCGATCTGCCCAGCGACCTCTAAGGCGACATCCACTAGGTGTCCCTTTGGAGCTGAACGGTTGACTAACCCCATCGAGACAGCCTCTGCCACGTCGAGGCGACGGGCAGTCAAGATCAGATCTTTCGCGCGGCTCTTCCCTACGAGCCGCGGAAGACGCTGAGTTCCGCCTGCTCCCGGAATGATCGCGAGCGAAGTCTCAGTCAGACCGAGCAGCGCGCTCTCTGTCGCCACTCGCAGATCGCAGGCGAGCGCGAGCTCCATGCCACCGCCAAAAGCGAAGCCATTGATCACGGCGACCGTCGGCTGAGGCATCGTTTCGACATCGTCCATCAAAGCTCTGATGTTTCTTACGAAGTGAGGGACTCGCTCTTCAGACATCGTGCGACGCTCTGTCAGATCTGCGCCAGCACAGAACGCCTTCTCACCTGCACCCTTAATGAGAATGCAGCGCAAGTCAGGATCCTCCCTCAGCTCTTCCAGCAACATCCGAAAGCGCTTGAGCGTTGGGA
>JAPKBY010000212.1 GCA_028823185.1 Planctomycetota bacterium | reverse complement strand
TCAGCAGTGTTATCTATGAACTCGACCAGAGGCCCGCTGCTTTCAGCCCGACTCAGCAGCCATCGGCCTAGGAGGACAGCGCACAAAACGCTGCCCAAGAGCACTAACCATTTTCCGCCTGAACGCATAGACGAAAGCTAACACTCAGCAAGAGATCAGAGACTAAGAACCCCGCCGTTTCCGGCTATTGAGGCGCTAGGATGAGCTCATGAAGAAAGGAGATCATTCAACGACGCGCACATGGAAGGTCTACCTCTCGGGAGAGATCCACAGTGACTGGCGAGAGAAGATCAGGGCTGGAGTCGAGGCTGCCAGCCTCGACGTCGTGCTCACCGGGCCTGTCGGTGATCACGAGGCCAGCGATCTCGTCGGGGAACGCGTGCTCGGCGCTGAGGACTCCGAGTTCTGGCGCGATCACAAGAGCGCCTCGATCAACGCCATCCGCACGCGCACCTTGCTCGCTGAGGCTGATGTCGTCGTGGTGCGCTTCGGCGAGAAGTACAAGCAGTGGAACGCCGCCTTCGATGCCGGACAAGCCGCTGCCTTGGGCAAGGCTCTCATCACGCTGCACGGAGCGGAGCTCAACCACGCCCTCAAAGAGGTCGACGCCGCGGCCAACGCCGTCGCCAGCACTCCCGAGCAGGTCGTTGAGATCCTCGGCTATGTGCTGCAGTAGCTAGCTCGGGTCACTCCTCTTCCGTCTTTGCGCGAAAGAGGAAGAAGAGCATCACGAGTCCGATCAAGGCCAAGACGGCACCGATCAAAGGGAACGCGATGGCGCTCCCTGCCACACCAGGCTCCAGGACAGCCTCGCTGGGATCGGTCGGGTCATAGTAGACGAGCACCTCTTCACCGACCGGATAACGCGCGACTCTTTCATCAGGGCCGCTCCGGTTCGAGGTGCGGGATTCCATTCCAAAGTCGACCTTCTCTCCCTCGAAGGACGCGCCCTCTACGCTGTAGCTGTACTTCAACTCTGCCCAGAAGACCCTCGTCGTGCTCGTCGTCCTCTTACGACGAGACCCGGTCCCTCGCGAGCTCTCCGTCGTCTCCATACGACTCTGCACCTCGGCTGTGATCATCTCGCCACGCGCCGTAGGCCAGCTCGTGCTCTCCGAGCCTTTGACGACATTGAGGATCCCAGTGACGAGGACGCCGATCCCCATAAGCGTGAACATCGGGCCCGCTATCTTGAGAAAGCACCCGCTGCTCTGCGCTCTGGTGGCACCGATCACAGAGCCCGAGTGACCTGCTCTAGAGAGGACCTTCATCTTCACCTTCAAGAAGATGATGAAGCCGATCATGCCGAGCCCGCCGACAACGAAGAATCCTAAGACGAAGGGGTTGAGATCCATGCCTTGAGCATGACAAGCATGATCAAGAGAACGAAGGGCGACTCGCTAAGAGAGTCCCTTCAGCGCGTGCGCAATGTCACGACGGCGTTGTAGTCGGGCACGCCGCCGCCCTCATCTCTCGGGCCCAGCGGTATCAGCACGTTCGCCTCAGGCCAGTGCGCCTGCACCGTGCCGTCCGCGAGCTCGTCGATAAAGACTCGACAGTCCATCGATCCATAATCGTTTTCGACTCTAACTTCTGCGTCCTTCATGAAACCTAAGCGCATCGCATCCGCGCTCGACATGAAGAGGTGATCTCTGTCTGCGCCCGTGAGCGCGTCATGATCACTCTGCACCATGGAGTTGAACTGCTTGCCACGGCGCGTCGCCAGGAGGAAAGAGTCCGGCGAGAGCGCTGGCTGCTCGGGCGGACTCGTCGCCACAAAGCGCGCCTTGCCCTCCGGCATCGGGAAGTTGCGGTCAGCGCAGAGGTGCGCACCGCCCCACTGAAACTGATCACCTTGAGCCTTCAAGGCAGCGATGCCCTTATAAAAGGGCACGCAGCGCTCGATGTCCGCGCGAATCGCAGCCGAGTCCTCGAAGTGAATCGAGTCATAAGCCTCCGGCCGCACCGCGCGCGCGAGGTCTAAGAACATGCGCCACTCTGTGCGCGCCTCACCGACTTGACGCGGGATCTCCGGAGAGAAGACCACTCTGCGCTCCGTCGTCGTCTCTGTCCCGCCGCCCTCCTGTTCATAGCGCGTCTTCGAGGGCAGCAGATACATCACATCTGCTGGCTCCACGAGCGCCTGCGTGTTCAGGATGAGATCCGTGTGAACTCTGAGCGGTATGTTCCCGAGCGCGCGCTCGATCTTGTCGGGCTCTGGCATCGTCTCGAGGAAGTTGCCGCCGACAGAGTAGAGCGCATCTACATCCCCCTTCCCTGCAGCCTCCAAGACCTCAACCGTCGTCATCCCATCACCCTCTGGGACCTCGAAGCCCCAGAGCTCTCCAAAGCGCGCCGCGCCCGCTGCGTCTGTCGCGACGCCGCCAGGCAAGACGTTCGCATAAGCGCCCATCTCAGCGCCGCCCTGCACGCCCGAGTGACCGCGGATCGGCATCAGGCCGCAGCCCTTGCGACCCACATATTCCTGAGTCAAAGCGAGGTTCGCGATGGCGCGCACCGTGTCAGCGCCGTGCACATGCTGGGTGATCCCCATGGACCAGACGAGCACAGCGCGCGGTGAGTTGTGCAGGCGCTCTGCGAAGCGCTCCACATCAGCGAGGCTCTGTGCGCAAGCAGTGAGCAGCTCTTCCATCGGCTGCGCTTCCAGAGAAGCGACGAGCTCTTCATAGCCCAAGGTCGCAGACTCGATGAAGTCCTTCGACACCCACTCGCGCTCGATGAGCACCTTGAGGGTCGCGTTGATGAAGGCCAGGTCCGAACCGACGGGTACAAGATGTAGATCATCGACGAGGTCTGTGCCGAAGACGGCGGAGCCTGCGCTAGAGGGAACCCAGTAGCGCTCCATGCCTGGCTCGCGATAGGCGTTGACGCACACCGTCTGCGTCCCTGTCTTGCGCGCCTCGATGAGATATTTGATCGCGACGGGCTGATCATTCGCGGCGTTCGAGCCGAAGAAGACGATCAGGTCTGAGTCATACCAGTCCTTATAAGAGCAGGTGGTCGCAGCGACACCGATGGTGCTCTTGAGGCCGGCCGTGCTCGGTGAGTGACAGAGGCGAGCCGCGTTGTCGATGTGCGGTGAGCCGAGGAAGCGCATCACCTTGCCGGCGACATAATAGGTCTCGTTCAAGACGCCGCGGCTCGTGAGATACATCGCGGTGCGCTTCGGATCGAGTCCACGCCAACGCTCACCGATGTCTCGCCAGGCCTCCTCCCAAGAGACCTGCGTAAAGCCAGGCTCTCCCTTCCTGCGGCGCATCGGCACCGAGAGTCGGCCGAGCTCGCGCAGCTTACGAGAGCTGGGGTACTTGGTCCTCAAGGCCTCGACATCGGCCAAGAGCGCTGGGTCAAAGGCGCCCTGCGTGTTGAGCCGCAAGAGGTTCAGGCGCACGAGGCACAGGTGCGTGCCCTCGATGGTCCAATCCTTCAGCCCGGTCGTCCCGAGGGCGCAGCCATCACAGACGCCGCGCGTTAAGACCTTCCAGGCATAGCCCAAATTGTCGCGGTTCCTCCACACGATGCGCAGCATCTCGCGGAAGTGCTGGGGCTTGCGGTGCCCTATCCCGAACGGCTTCCAGTGATGAAAGAGCTCGGTGGGCTTGCGACGGGTCTTCGGCATGCAGAGATCCTATCGGAGAGTCGCGCAAGTACCCCCCACAGATTGGGGACTGTCAGTCCTTCTTCTTATAAGGCAGCGGACGTCGCCAAGTAGCGTAAACAGCCTTCAGCTCATCACGCAAAAAGGCCTCTTCATCGGCACCCTCTTCTAGGCGCCCCATCTGCCTCGCGAGCCCATAGAGTCCCGGACCAGGTGAACCTGATTTGCTGACGCACACAACACTGAGCATCGGACGACCGGCTTCGGCCTCACCATCAGAGATCTCTCCAAGCATCAAGCCAGTCTCTCGCGCCATATGGCTCCCTGTCATGGGGAGGCTCATCAGCTGGGCGATGTCTTGATAGGTGGTGAACCCGCGGTGCTCTGCGGCGCTGACGAGCTCCGCTAAAACCCGGACATACTCCACGGTCCCTCTGTACTTTCTCGCGTTGACGCCCATCTAAAAACTCTCCTTTGTGAATCACCGGCAAATGAAAGCCGCTCTAGTTATGCACCCTCTCCCATAGAAGCTGCGGACACACAATTTAACCGGTTGCCTCATCCAAGCCAAGTGGAGTAGCTAGCAGGAGCCCCTACCCCGAGAATTCAGGCGGCGCGCGCGAAGAGCTCGCTGAGAGTGACCACCTCTAGACCTCGCTCTCGGAGCC
>JAPKBY010000211.1 GCA_028823185.1 Planctomycetota bacterium | reverse complement strand
TTGCCGCGGAACTCATCGCTCGCGTGCAGCGGCAGGTGAACCATGGCGTGCGGGAGGTAGAGGAAGAAGGGCTCGTCCGCGTGTTCACGAATGAAGCGCACAGACTCCTCGGTGTAACGCTTCGTCAAGAGATCTTGATCCGCTGGCGCTTCGATGACTGTCTCGTCGCGCATCAAGGGCAGCGGCGGTCTCCCGGGGCCAGTGCGAGCGATCATGTCGTTCGAGTAGGGGATGCCGTAGTACTCATCAAAGCCGTGTCGCGTTGGGAGGAACTCGAGCTGATCCCCGAGGTGCCACTTGCCGAAGCAGGCGGTGGCATAGCCGGCGCCCTTTAAGGACTCCGCGATCGTCAACTCTCGCGAGTTGATGCCCTTCTTTGCGCCGGGGAAGAGCACGCAGAGCTCGTTCTGGTCTTCATGGAGTCCGACGCGTTGCGGATAGCAGCCTGTCATGAGCGCTGCGCGCGAGGGCGTGCAGACGCTGCTCGCGACGTAGAAGTCCGTCAGGCGCATGCCTTCGTCTGCGAGACGGTCGAGGGCAGGCGTGCGGTTCTTCTCTGAGCCGAAGCAGCCCAAGTCTCCGTAGCCCATGTCATCTACGAAGATGAGGATGAAGTTGGGTTGGCGGCGCTCTTCGAGACCTAGTCCGGTGCAGGCCGTGAGGAAGGGGAGAGCGAGGAGGGCGGCTTTAAGGGGGTTCAACACAGCTAGATTCTAGTGGAGAGCGCGAAACGAGACGCTATCTGCTGCGAAAGAGAGGATGGTCGCCTGAGGTGGGCTCATGTGACCGATAAATGAGGTGTCATGTCAAAGCTGCTCAATGTGCTCGCGCTCTTAGTTCTAGGTGGTCTCGTAGGGGTCGTCGGTTGGTGGACAAACCACTATCGCAGCTCGCTCCTGGAGCAAGAGGCGGACATCGTGGAGCGAGACAGGCGAATCGACGAGCTGAAGTTGAGCATCGAGGCTCAGGCGGGCGCGCTGCTTGAGGCAGAGGCAGCGGTGCGCACCGTTACGGCTGAGAAGGACGCCTTGGCGCTTCGAAACAAGCTCCTTCTCTTAGATCACAGGCTCGCGCGGGTAGAGGTCGTAGAGCAGCGCGAGACCACAGAGGGCACCGTGACAAAGGTTCGCTTCATCGAGCTCGGGCCGGACGGGAAGCCGATCGGCGAGCCGAAGCAGGTCGAGGTGCGCGGTCGCTTCCTCTATCTCGAGTCACAGGTCGTGAAGTTCTCGGATGAATATGTCGCTAGCGCTGACCCTTTGAGAGGGACCTCGATCTGCCTCTTTCGTCGCGTCTTCGGCGAGCAGCAGAAGCCAATGGATGGACCGGAGCTCGACTCTGTTGGGCGGGGTCCCGGTCTAGTCAAAGGTGACAATGTCTTGGCGGACGAGCACGCGGAGCTGTGGCAGCGCTTCTGGGACTATGCCAACGATCCTGAGTTAGCGCGTGAGGCTGGCGTACGCGCCGTGCACGGCGAAGCGCCGTTCACAGAGCTGCGGCCCGGCAAGAGCTATCGCGTCGAGTTGCGCGCCTCTGGCGGGCTCTCGATCACGCCAGAGTGAGCGCTGCCTCTTAGAGGCGTCTCAGCTTCAAGCTCTCTAAGCCAGCGCGGGTCTGGAAGGCGGCGAAGCCGAGCGGCTTTGATGGAAAGACTTCGGGGCGCAGGCTGATGTCTTTACCTGCTAGTGAGACGGAGTGGAGCTCCTCTCCGTCAAGCCAAGTCGTGATGTGAGTCTTCGTCACGCGCACGCGCGCGGTGTAGATGCGTCCGAGCTCATAGTTTTGGAACCTAGTGGTCTCATTGGTGGAGGCGTCATTTCCGTCGATGCACGAGAGACCCGTGAGCGCGCCTCCCCAGCCGCCCATGATCAAAGTGGCGTGCTCTTCGCCGACGGGAAAACTGAGACCGCAGAAGAAGTCTGTGCCCATGAGGCGGCTGGCTTTGACCTCCAGCTCGTAACCGCTGGTGGGTAGGGGCTCGCCGATCCAATTCATGCCGGTCATGGGCGAGCCCATCTCGAAGACGAGGAGCCCATCCTCTGCTTGGATCTCTCCTTCACCGCCGAAGGGTGTGCTGGTCCAGCCCTCTGTGTGCTCTGCGTCGAGGAGCAGAGTCCAGTCTGCTTCATTCGTCACTTGAGGAGCGGCGCAGGCGGCAGTGAGTGTGAGCGCTGCGAGCCAGGAGGAGATCTTCATGAGGGCTCTCGGTCGAGGACGATGGGGAAGTAGTCACCTTCAATGAGCGCGCCGAGCTCAAGCAGGGGAGCGCCGGGGAGCACGGGGGTCGCTTCGTCGGCACAGCGGGTGTCGGGGCCCATAAAGTTGAGGACGAAGCCGCGGCGAGGTCTCTCGGAGCGATTAGCGAACGAGCCGTGGAGGGTGCTCGAGTGATGGATCGAGGCCTCGCCGGCGCAAAGGGGCAGGGGCGTCGGGTGGAAGTCAGCGAGCTGTGATTCGCTCAGGTGCGCTTTGACTTGGTCGAGCTCACCGCCGAAGTCTGCTGCAGGGAGGGGGTCCCAGCGATGTGAGCCAGGGATCACTTGCAGGCAGCCGCTCTCTTCATCCGAGTCATCGAGGGAGATGAACATGGTGATGTGGTTTTCTGGTGTCGTGCGCTGCCAATAGGACCAGTCTTGATGCCAAGGGACGATGCCAGGGTGGCCAGCGGGTTTCCAGAAGACTTGGTCGTGCCAGAAGCGCAAGCGATCAACTCCGAGCAGCTGTGCGAGCGGGACGGTTACGCCGGGGTGAAAGGCGAGGTCGTGGAAGAGCTCGTCTACGCGCCAAGCGCCGAGGAAGTGGAGGACGACCTCATCAGGGCGCTCGAGCCAAGATTCTTCGACCTCGTAGAGCAGGTCTCCGAGCTCGTGGATGCGCTCGCCGATCTCCTCTAGTCGAGCGCGCAGCGCGTCGACCTCAGCGCTCTTGAGGAGCTGAATAGGGGAGAGATAGCCGCGCTCATCGAAGGAGGCGCGCTGCTCAACACTGAGTTCCCAGTTGCTGAGCGCTCCCTTCGAAGAGGGGTAGGCACCTGTGATCGGCGCGTGGTCTCTCTCTAGTCCCTTGGGTGTGGAGCTCATGGCGTTCCCGCGCATGCGGGGAGGCCTAGCCTACACGGACGGGAGGGGATCGATCTCTTCTAGGATCTGTGCAGTGGTATTAGAGGTGACACCAGGGCGAGGCGTGGGATGAATCATGCGGCTGCCACCTTCGGTGTCCGAGTCGTCGTCATCCTTCTTGTCCGCGGGGTCATTTTGCCAGCCGAGGAGGCGTAGCATCCAGAAGGGTGTCGTGATGAGGACACCTAGATCGCGACGCAAGCTGAGATCCGTGATGTATTTGAGATCTGCCTCGAGCTTGCGTTGATAGCCGGGGATGTCATTTCCGACATAGCCTTGTGTGATCTGAGCGAAGCCCGTGATGCCAGGTCTGACGGCGAGGCGCCGGTAGAAGAGTGGGATCTCTGAGAGGACCCAGTCGTTGATCTCCAGCATCTCGGGGCGCGGACCGATGAAGTTCATCTCGCGGCGCAGCACGTTGAAGAGCTGGGGGAGCTCGTCGAGGTGAGAGCGCCGGAGGAAGCTCCCAAACTTCGTCACGCGATCGGCTTCCTGCCCCTTAGTCCATGTCTCGTAGTTAGGTCTCGTGGAGTCCTTCATGGTGCGGAACTTCCACAGCTTGAAGGGCTTGTCGCGATAGCCCATGCGGTATTGCTTGAAGAAGACCTTCTTGCGATCTCGGAAGGCGATCCAGTTAGCGATTGAGATGACGGCGATCAACATGAGCGCTGGCAGGAGCACGACGCCAAGGAGCACGAGGTTGAAGAGGGGGCGGAAGAGGCGTGCATAGAGCGTCTGCGGTCCCATTCTGCTCCAAGCCGCATCATCGAAGAGCTCTGGCCGAGCCGGGGGCTCAGAATGTTCTCCGCCTTCGGTCATGAGGAAGGGGCGCTTTGTGGGCGGGACCTCCTTGTGCTTGGAGTCGCTATGCACCTCATCCAGAGGGGTCTCAGGCTCTGTGCTTTGAGATCGCTCGGGATCTTCGGGCAGCTCTGAATTATCTGACGGCGGGAAATCCGTCATATCTTCTCCTCTGGAGTGGGTGGGGATCGCAAGTGGGGGATAGCAGGCGCTATATGGTCAATTCCTCCCTCAAAGGTCCAAAGGGGGCAAAAACCAGACACTTATTTTGCACTCTCCCTAATTTGGAAACAAGCCCACCGGATTTTATCGGCATGTTCAATCGAAGCCTTCAAAGGTGGCGGCAATTGCAATCTGCTTGGAAGTCCAGCTTGGAAC
>JAPKBY010000210.1 GCA_028823185.1 Planctomycetota bacterium | reverse complement strand
CGGTCGTTGGGACCTCGACTTCGAACACGAGGCTGACATCGGCGGCGGCTTCACCTTGGAGTTGATACGAATGCCCGTGGGCTGGCGCATCGTCCGCGACACGACGAACTCAGACTGAGCTCTCACCCTCCAAGGATGGAGGGCGACTCCTATGTGAGGGTATCTAGCAGCTCACAGATGGTCAGCCCAATATTGATATGAGGCTATTTGATATAGCACAGATGGTCAGCCCAATGAGTGCAATGCTGATAGCGACCTGCCGAACCTTTTGAATTTTCTGCTCCGCGAGCAGCCGATCTAATTTCTCTTCGATTGAGTTGTGGATTTCATCCATGAGTCGATCCTAGTGGAACCGAAGCCTGAACAAAAATTTTATTCAGCTCTCGATCACCAAGGCGAGCGAAGACGCAGTGTCAGCTACCTGCCGCTGGCATCTCGACTTCGAACACGAGGCGGATATCGGCGTTGAGAGGGTCAAGAGATGAGAGAACTTCGCGTAGAGATGCTTTGCGAGCTCACAGCGCATATCATCGTGGAGCACGCGCATAAGACACATAACACAGATCAACTATCGATCCATATGAACACTTATCACCTCGGCATCAACATGGGACACGACCGCTCGGTCGCTGTGGTAAAGGATGGCGAGGTCGTCGTAGCCATCGAGCAAGAGCGGCTCGACCGCATCAAGCACAGCGTCGGCTTCATGCTCCAGGCGCCGGATGCCATGGGGCAGATCCAGGTGCCTGGAGAGAGCATCGCTTACTGCCTCGACCACCTGGGCCTGCGCCTAGGAGATGTGGCGACCATCACAGCCAACATGCCAGGTGTGGACATGGCGCCGCAGATCTTGCGCGGCAAGTTCTCCAAGGACGTGGCGGATCAAGTCAGGGAAATACCCAGTCACCACTTGGCCCACGCGTACTCTGCCTTCTGGCCATCGGGGTTCGATGAGGCGCTCGTCTTGGTGGTCGATGCGAGTGGCACGACCTCTACAGGACCAAACGGTCGAAGGACCGAGTCCTACACCCTGTACGAGGGACGCGGGACTGAGTTGAAGCAGCTGCACAGCGAGACCGTCATCTCCCACCTGTCGGCGCTCTCAACCCTCGGCTTCGTCTACGAGGCGGTCTCGCGCCGGGCCGGCTTCGTAACGAATCTCAACTCGGGCTTGAGCTTCCCCGAGTCCGGCAAGCTGATGGGGCTCGCCGCCTATGGTGGTCCACAACCCAACTGGGAGCGGTGGTTCACCAAGCCTGAGGGATCACACACGATCAAGATGTCTGCCTACGACATCTTCCTCGAGATGGCCGCGCTCGAGAAGCGGTATGACGACGGGCAGGGCAAACCATACTTCCGGCCGTGGCTGGTGGATCTCGCCTACAAGGTGCAGACGGAGCTGGAAGACATCCTCACTCAGCTCGTGGGAGATGCCTGCAAAGAGACAGGCCTGCGCAAGGTCTGCATCGCCGGAGGCGTCGGGCTCAACTCCGTGGCCAACTACAAGGTCCTTTGTGACTGTGGGTTGGATGAGATCTTCATCTTCCCTGCCGCTGCGGACAACGGCATCGCCGTGGGATGCGCCCTCTGGGGATATCACACGGAAGGAGGCGGGACCGAACGACCCACGCTTGGTTCGGCCTGTTTCGGGCGCAGCTACAGCGACCAAGAGGTGGACGAAGCCCTTGAGCACTTCGAGGACCTGCTCGAAGTAGAGACTCGTGACACGGAGGGCATGGTCAGTTGCGTGTCCGAGGCGCTCTCCAAGGGCAACATCGTGGCGCGCTTTGAGGAAGGTGCGGAGTTTGGCCCCCGAGCGCTGGGCCATCGCTCCATCTTGGCCGACCCGACCTTCGAGCGCATGAAAGATGTGGTCAACACGAGGGTCAAATTCCGCGAGGCCTTCCGCCCCTTCGCTCCGTTCGTTCCGCTCGAACGCGCCGATGAGGTCTTTGAGCTCGACAGCCCCTCCCCTTATATGTTGCTCGTAGCACCTGTTCGCGAGGAGCTGCGCGCCAAGCTACCTGCGATCACACACGAAGACGGGACCGGACGCATTCAGACCTGCACCGAAGAACAGAACCCCTTCTTCCACGCCATCTGCCTCGAGGCCGAGCGCCTGAGGGGAGGCGCTCCCGTGCTCCTGAACACGAGCTTCAACGTTGCTGGGCAGCCGATCGTCGAGACCCCCATGGAGGCCATCGAGACCTTCCTGCGCACCGACATCGACTATCTGGCTCTAGGTAATCGCTGGGTCCGACGTCGCCATCAACCGGTCAAGGACTACGACGATCACATCCATGACTTGGAGCTCGAGGAGCACCCGCGCGGGTTGGAGCACGAGCAAGCCAGCGTTCGTCCCCTGATGGAGGAGCTGGACGCTGCGATCTTCCAGGGCGCTCCGAGCCAGCACTGGAATGAGGCCGAGGTGGCGGCGCTCTCCCAAAAGGGCGCGAGATTCAAGGAGACCAGCGCGCTCTTCGAAGAGGGCTGGTTCCTTGACCTCATCTCGCCCCTCGAGACTCAGTTCGGATCGCATGCCACCTTGATCTTGGATCCGCGCTCGTCCTCAGTCTTGGTAGATGAGACGGGGCGACAAGGTGATGTGTCGCTGGATATGGATCGGGTAAAGAC
Organism: Planctomycetota bacterium; assembly: GCA_028823185.1. Taxonomy (GTDB): domain Bacteria; phylum Planctomycetota; class UBA1135; order UBA1135; genus JAKVCE01. The sequence continues at coordinate 1,673 of JAPKBY010000210.1, read as the reverse complement.
CCTCCTGTCCTTGCGCCGAGACCCTGACCTCATCCGCAGCGAGCTGCGCTTGATGCTCGGCGCGACCCCAGCCGAGCTCGATGACCTGGTGCAAGAGATGACGGCGGTGATGGAGCGCTTTCAAATCGATGTGCACGAAGGCTGGTTGGAGTCTGGAGTTGAGCCGAGTGATGAGACCGCCCTCCCTGATTCGAACGAGACCTTTGGGGCCTTCGAGGATGAGGGCTTTCGCATCGACCAGAGGCTCCGGAGCGTTCGACGAACCATCATCGGTCACGGGTACGATGAGCCCTCCATCGGTGAGCTCCTAGGCATCGATTCGCTCCAGGAGCTCGAGCCCACGCGCCTTCGATACCACGACGCACACTCCCTGCTGGAGACGCCGTTGTGCGACCTGATCCGCCTCTTCCAGCTCCGCTCCCCTGTGCCGCGGGCCAGGGTTGAGCTCATCTTCGATGCCGAAGACTTGGAGCTCCTCGAGGGCTTGGGCTTGCTGGTGGACGACGGTGAAGCGATGTGGGGTGAGACGGACCTCTTCTGCTCAGGAGGTCTCCTGTTCGCGACGGATCACCGCTACATGATCCGCGATGACGACAGCCTAGACGAAGACCCTGTCATGTACATCGGCATGGACAGTCACGGGCTAGTCCAGACCGCACCGCGAGAGACCTGCGACAGAGTCCTCGACCTCTGCTGTGGATCTGGTGTCCAGGGCCTCGTCGCTAGCCGCTATTCACGCGGCGTCGTGGCTGTCGACATCAACCCGCGCGCGGTGAGATTCGCACGCTTCAACGCACAGCTGAACGGTGTCGATAACTACGAGGTTCGGCTCGGCAGCCTCTACGAGGTCGTGGAGGGAGAGACTTTCGATTGCATCCTAGCCAACCCTCCCTTCGTGCCCAGCCCAGAGACCTCTCTCAAGTTCCGTGACGGAGGCGCCTCAGGAGAGAACATCTTGCGGGCCATCGTCGAGGGCTCGTGGGATCACATGACCGCCGAAGGCCGGCTCTGCATCGTCACTGACCTGGTCGACATCGACACATACGAGTCCAAGCTCACATCTTGGTTGGGCGAGGTCGACGCCTACGGTCTCATCCTCACGACGGCGGATCGCGACGAGCTACTGTTCTCTGTCCCGCATTGCCACGCGCCCTTTTCCCAGCCCTTCGCGGACTACAACACAGAGCTCGATCGCTGGGTCGGGAACTTCCGCAGCGCCGGACTCAACGCTGTGAACTTCGGTTACATCATCGCCTGGAGGCGCTCCGAGGGAGCAGGCTGTGACATCACGAAGCGGACGATTAACAACCCCGCTACTCCGATCTGGGAGCAGGCGCAGGATTGGCTCGATCAGCGGCGCCTCTGGGACAGCGAGGGCGCTGGCGAAATGATCCTGGGCATACACCCTGAGCTCAGAATCGTGACAGAGGAGACCCCTGGAGGGGGTTCGAAGAGCAGCGAGCTTCAATTCCCGGGCAACCCCTTCTTCACCACCTACGCGGTGAGCAATACGATCGCCGATGAGTTGAGGCGGATCTACATCACGGAGCCGAATTTGTCTCGGCGCTTTGGGTCACCCGAGACCACGTGGATCGAGAGCTTGCATCGCTTGGGAGTCCTTCGCCTCTCCGCGACAGGCCGCAGCTTCTCCGAGGAGACCTCGTCCGATCCGA
>JAPKBY010000209.1 GCA_028823185.1 Planctomycetota bacterium | reverse complement strand
AACGACATTTCTCCGGAACCAAAGCAATCCGTGGGGTTAGGTGTAAACTGAGCCTAAGCCTTAGATGGCTATCATCTCCCCCCCCCCCCCAGATACTTTGCCAGGAGGCATGGATGGATCGAGTCCAAGAGTCCGAGTCCCAAGAAAACACAACGAGCTCTCAGAGTGTCGAGCTTGGTGATATCGCAGCGAGTTGGACGCGCCGCGGACTCCTAACGGGAATGACTGGCGCGGCCGCTTCTTCCGCTGCAAAGGCACAGGGCCCGGTGCCCTTCAATGGGCCTGCGACTCGCGTCCGGCGCGATGACCTCTACTATCTGGTGAATCGAGGGAGCTTTGGCTACACGCCGGAGCTCTACGCGGAAGGCGAGACTCGCGGTTACGACGGCTGGCTTGATTGGCAGCTCGACCATGCGTCCATCCAGGATGCGGACGTAGACGTCATCCTCTCCGGCTACCCGACCTTGTCGATGACCTACAGAGATCTCTACCTCGGATATGGACCGAACGGGAACCTTGGAGACAACTTTGATGTAGCCAGAGCCCTCACGAGCACTCGAATCGAGCGTGCTGTTAAGTCCAACCGACAGCTATACGAGCGGATCATTGATTTCTGGGCTGACCACATCAACGTCCCTCAGAACGACAACCCCCTCCGCCTCTTCAGGACCGTTTACGACAGGGAAGTGATCCAGGAGCACGCCCTCGGACATTTCCCTGACATGTTGATGGCCTCCGCCAAGAGCGCGGGCATGCTCATGTATCTCAACGGGAATGAGAACGTCGCCGGGGCACCGAACGAGAACTACGCACGAGAGGTGATGGAGCTGCACACGCTCGGCGTCAACGGTGGGTACAACGAGAACGACATCCGCGAGCTGGCGAGGTGCTTTACAGGGTGGACCTTCTTCCCGCAAAACTCATCGATGTTTGGGGAGTTTCGATTCGACTCAGGGAGCCACGACTTCGGCTCAAAGGTCGTCTTAGGCCAGGCCATCCCTGCTGGCGGAGGAGTCAGTGATGGTGAGTTCATGCTGAACTACCTCGCGATGCACCCGACGACCGCGGAGTACATCTCCAAAGAGCTCGCGACCTACCTCCTAGACTACGATCCGCCGCAGGAGCTAGTAGATGAGGCGAAGGCGATGTATCTCGCCACATCCGGTGACATGAAAGAGGTCGTGCGAGTGATCCTAGACAAGCGGTGGATCCCTTTAGTGGGCCCCCATAGCACGCCAAAACTGCGCCGCCCCATGCACTTCGTGAGCAACATCCTGAGAACACCTGGAGTTGTGATGCTCAACGTGAACTCGATTATTTTGGCGCTCGACTTGCTCGGACAGCGGCCCTTCGACTGGTCTTCACCCGATGGCTATCCAAATGACCTAGAGACCTGGGGCAGCGGCGTACTGCCGCGCTGGAGCTTTGCCTTTTATGTCTTCCTCGGAACCCTGCCCGGAGTGAGCGTGACGACGAACGCGCTCTATCAAGCGCTTGGCAGTCCAAACCTAAGCAACGTCACAGCGCGGGCTGCTGAGCTCCTCGCCGGGGGGAACATCGACCCGGAGGACCTCAGAGACGTCGACAATTTCGTGCAGTCCGGTGCGGCCACAACGGGTGAGGCGATCATGCGCAACACCCTCGCCTTGCTGGCCTCCTCTCCCTCCTACCAGTACCTGTAAAGAAGAAGACTGACAAAGATGAACAAGCACGACATGGATACGGAAGCGAGCGCCGGCGGCGCCTGTTCGGAGTTCGCGAATCTCTCACGTCGCGGCTTCTTAGGGAGTACGGCCGCGGTGGGTGCGACGAGCATCTCGCAGTTAGCCTTTGGCGGTGGTCGTGGCTCAGACCGCGCGAATGATGTGCTCGTAGTCATCTTTCTGCGCGGAGGGATGGACGGATTGACCACGGTCGTCCCCTACGGGGATGCTGACCTCTACAACGCGCGACCGACGCTCGCGATCAATCCTCCCGGGCAAACGGACGGCGCCTTGGATTTGGATGGCTTCTTCGGTCTCCCGCCAGCGTGCGCGTCGCTGCTGCCGGCCTTCCAACAAGGAGACCTCGCCTTTGTCCACGCCGCAGGCTCTACCGATCCCACGCGCAGTCACTTCAACGCTATGTATAGCATGGAGACCGGGACGCCGAACATGGGACAGACCACCATCACCGATGGTTGGATAGGACGCCACCTGCAGACGATCGCGCCCTCGGGCTCGGGTGAACTGCGGGCGCTAGCGATCCAGTCGATCTTGCCGCGCTCGATGTCGGGTGGGCCGGGAGCCATCCCGGCGAAAGATCCGGACGACTTTGACTTTCCTGGCGAGCCTGTGCTCGCGGGCGCTCTGCGCTCGGTCATCGAGAGCTCTTATGCGCGGGCCGCCGAACCCTTGAAGGGCGCTGCCAGCTCTAGCTTCGGAGCCATCGACTTGCTCGCGACCGTGGACTTCGCGAACTATCAGCCGGCCAACGGAGCGGTGTATCCAGCCGGAGATTTTGGGACCAAACTCGTCGATGTCGCTGCGATGATCAAAGCCGACATCGGACTCGAATGTATCGAGGTCGACATTCCCCAATGGGACCATCACTCCGCGATGGGACCGGTCAACGGAATCTTGGCCCTCAAGCTCGCAGATCTATCTGCCGGTTTGAACGCGTTCCACAAAGACCTCGCCGCCGAGTTAGGACATGTGACCGTGGTCGTTAAATCAGAGTTCGGTCGACGTGTCGCCGAGAACGGCAGCGCCGGAACAGATCACGGGCACGGAGGAGTGATGATGGTGCTCGGCGGGAACGTCAACGGCGGACAAGTGCACGGCCAATGGCCGGGCTTGGATCCTGCCAGCCTTGGAAACGGGGATCTGCCTATCACGACCGACTATCGGGATGTGCTGGCTGAGATCTTGTCTCTGCGCCTAGGGAGCACGTCGATCGCAGATGTCTTCCCTCAGCACACTCCGCAGTTCCCCGGAATCGTCTCCTGAGGTCGAAGCTCCCGCCTTCTCAGAGCGAGGTAGACTGAATTCAGAGGGAAAGGTGCGCTCAGATCCGAGGTCTTGATCTGGGAGCGTACCTCCCAGCCTTCACACCTCAAGAACATGCGCTTTACTCACTCTTCAACCCTCCGTATGGCCCACGCGGCCCTCTCCCTCTCAGTCGTGCTGTGTCCTCTCGCGCCTGCGGATGTCTTAAGCGTGGAGTCAGATAAAGACAACACGATGTATGAAGACGCGCCGGGCACGAACAGCAATGGCTCCGGCAGCTACATCTTCACTGGCTTCCAAGCTTCCAATGGCTGGGTGCGGCGAGCTCTCCTTCATTTCGACCTGAGCAGTATCCCAGCAGGCTCTACGGTGAACTCCGTCCAGCTCTCACTTAGGGTCACGCAGACGGTCACGGGCCCAGACTCTTACGACCTACACAGAGTCACTAGCGATTGGGGTGAGGCGGGGTCGGATGCCCCCGGACAAGAGGGAGGCGGCACCGCCGCTCAGGATGGCGACGCCACTTGGGTCTCCGCTTTCCACCCCTCCACTTCATGGGGGCAAGCCGGCGGTGACTTTGTCGCGACGATGAGCGCAACCGCCTCTGTGGACGCTATCGGCTCAACTCCTGTTTGGAGCTCCGCTGGGATGACAGCTGATGTGCAGTTATGGATTGATGGAGCTCAGCCCAACTTTGGATGGGTCCTAAAACACACCGATGAGATTCAAACAACTCTCGGTGCTGGAAAAGCCAAGCGCTTCGCTAGCAGAGAGGGAACGACTCCCTCTCAACGTCCCACCTTGGTCGTAGACTTCACTCCGAACGCGGGCGGACCCGGCGCCTCCTTCTGCTCCGGTGACGGCAGCGGCACAGCTTGCCCCTGCGGCAACTCCGGAGGCGTGGGCGAGGGCTGCGCCAATGACACAGGGAGCGGCGCGCTCTTATCAGCCACTGGATCAAACAGCCTCTCGGCAGACGACCTCGTGCTCTCTGCGAGCCAGCTGACGCCAGGTCCAGGGCTCTTCTTCCAAGGCAACAACGCGATCAACGGATCGAATGGCAACGCCTTCGGTGATGGCCTTCGCTGCGCCGGCGGCGGCGTCAGGCGGCTAGAGGTCCAGTTCGCCAACTCCGCGAACTCCTTCACTACGACCACGACGATCTCCGTCTCTACAGCGGGAGCCACCTCTGCCGGTCAGACGAAGCGCTATCAGTACTGGTATCGAGACTCGGGGACATCCCCGTGCAGCAGCCTGTTCAACCTCTCGAACGGCTACGAGATCACCTGGTCCGCCTGAACATCTCTCGATCCCTAGGGGCAGA
>JAPKBY010000208.1 GCA_028823185.1 Planctomycetota bacterium | reverse complement strand
GTCAGCTTCAAGCATGCTGATCTCACGGGTCTTGCTGAAGTTGAGTGAGCTGCAGCTTGCCAGGGAAGCCGCCGCGAGGACGCAGAGGAGAGTGCTGGTCGTGTTTTTCATGTGCGGAGCGATGTGGCGCTGAGGGCGGTGCGAGAGTTTCGGTCTGCCTTTGAGAGGAAGTCGCCGCGAGCCTTCGCTCGGACTTCTAGGTGGTGGTCCATGAAGCGGTCGACGAAGTCCCTCAACCTGAGGAGCAGCGCTGGCGCCAGAGGTGAGATCCTCACGCCTTCGCGGGCTCCTCGCAATAGGAGACTGGCAGCTTCGAGGACATCGAGGGGCATCGTACCTACTCGCCTGCCCGCGTCTCGGGCATCTCGACCGCAAGCAGCGCAGAGTCTCCCTCCACAGGAGGCTGAGAAGCACGCTCTAGGCTCATTGGGGTCGGGTGGAGAAGCCTCTCGGCCGCAGGATGCGCAGAGCTCAAGGGCGGGACAGAGTCCGTGCTCTTCTAAGAGCCCGAGCTCGAAGCAGACCGCTGCCTCCCATGCAGGTCTTGAGCCGCTGTTAAGTTCGTCTAGGCAAAGCGTGAGGCGCTTCCACATTCCGAGATCTTGTTGCCCGAACGGGCTGGTGAGGTCAATGAGTTCACATACGAGCGATCCGGCGCGATAGCTCTCCAGGTCTGATGAGATCTTCGAGCGGCGGGTGTGGATGTCACCTTCGCGGAGATCTTGGAGCTCTCGACCTCGCTGCTCTAGCCACTCTAGCTCTAAGGTGTCGAAGTGGTCGAGCACGCAGTAGAAGCGAGATTTGGGTCGGTAAGCGCCCCTCGCGAGGAGTCCTAGCTTTCCGTGTTGGCGCGTAAAGACCCGCGTGACGAGGGAAGACTCGGAGTATGGGAAGCGGCGGAGAAGGATCGCCTGGTCGCAGATGTTCGTCACTCGAGTGAGTCTATCTAAGGACTTCACTCAAGAGGAGATTCGGACGCAGATGACACGACGATCTGATGCCTCAGTGACCTCGTAGAGCACCCCATTGCGTTTAAAATTGTCACCGGGGCAAGGGATTCGGCCCAGTTCGCTCAAGATGAAGCCCGCCAGCGTCTCATAGTCCTCTTGCTCTGGCAGGCCGAGCTCGAGCGCTTCGTTGACCTCGTCGAGGCGCGCTGCCCCGTCGACCTCAAATATTCCCAGTCCAATCCGGCGAATCTCTTCGCGCTCTCCTCCATCTGAGAACTCGTCCTGGAGGTCGCCAACAAGCTCAGCGAAGACATCACCGATCGTGACCAGGCCAGAGGTTCCACCGTATTCATCGAGGATGATGGCCATCTTTTGACGCTCTTCACGGAACTCTGCGAGCAATACAGAGACTCGCTGAGTCTCAGGGACAAAGAGCGCGGGCTGGAGGTGGTCTTTGATGTTTGCGTTTTCGAACTCCTCTTTCGCGAGCAGCTTGAGCACGAGGCGTGCGTTGATGTAGCCGACGATGGTGTCGATGCTGCCTTCGTAGACCGGGACACGGCTTAAGCCCTCGTCTACCGCGATTTTGAGGGCAGCGGGAAGCCCTTCGTTGAGCTCGACACCGAGGATCTCTGTCCTCGGGGTCATCACGGCAGCGACATCTACGTCATGGAACTCGATGACATTCTCGAGCATCTCGCGCTCTGATTGTTCTAGCTCTCCAGTGTGACCGGACTCTTCGATCACCTCTCTGAGCTCCTCTACGGCCTGCTGTTGGGTGGGGTCGCTCTCCTCGAGGTGTGAAGCTCTCAAGGCCGCATCACGTACAAAACGCAAGAGCCACACGACCGGCGTAAGTGGGAGCTGTAAGGCGTGAAAGGGGATCAACCAGTTCGCGAGGATGCGCTCTCCATGTCTTCGCGCGAGCGCGCTCGGGAGGGCTTCGCTGACGAGAAGGAGGCAAGGCACTCCGATAGCGATCGCGGATAAGAGGGCCGTCAGGTCGACTTGGCCATCAGTGGCGATCAGAGGCAGCAGAAGCGCGAGGAAGGAGAGCTCGAAGGAGAGCTTCAGTAAGCTCGCAGAGACGAGCAGTGGATCCGGATTGGACAGGAGGGAGGCTAGGCGCTGTCTCCTCATGCCCTCTGGAAGTGAGGACAGCGCCTTCGAGCTAGGGATGAGCTCTAGAGAGGCGTGGAGCAGACCGAGGGCCCCTGAGAACAAGAGCGCTGCAGCCAGCCAGGTCAGGGTGGCTGCGTCGCTGAGGGGCAGGTCGAAGAGAGGTAGCGCCGCGAAGGCGGCGGTAGATGGCTCGGGCATGGAGGAGGGTGGATTGGATTTCCACCTTCATCCTAGGGCATTTTCATACCTGAGGCGCAGGCAAGAGGCGCTCTATATGGGACGGATGTTACGGGATCGTATCATTTTGTCGTCTAGGGCTTCCCCTGTGCGGGGTTTCCTTGAGGGCTTTTTGACAAGACTCATCTTGTTCAAAATGCACCTGATAGCCCTATATGGCCACTTTTGGGCTTCATTCCTTTGAGCTTGGGAGCTCTATTTCAAGACTTTGCCAGCGAGGAGCTTCGATGGCATGGAGATTTCATTGTGAGTGGAATGCTACAAGTCACACAAGCGCAGCCATTGTCCCATTCCGTAGCTTGCTTTCTTCGGGGGAGGGATGAATTAAGCCTCAGGGATGAAGACCCAGAGGCTCATCTCTCGCGCCTGCTCACAGCCTTAATGGTTGGCTTTCGTGACACGGGCCGTTCAGATCTCTTTGACGCTATCTACAGGCTCGCCCAGCCAAGGCTCGTACGCTGGGTCACGAAAAAGAGGCGTGGAACCGCTCTCAGGCTAGACCCAGAGGACCTAACTCAGGAGGTCTTCCTCAGCATTCATCGCTATCGAGGGAGCTTCAAGGAACAGAAAGGAGGGTTTCGAGCCTGGTCCATGACCATCGCTCACAACTTGATCAGGAGGCAGGCACAGGAGCTCTTGCGGAAATCAATGCGGGCGCATTTGGAAGACTGCGACCCCCCCGATCTCGCAAATGGCCCCAGAGATGAAGCCATCAACCGGGAGGAAGCGCTCCTCATGAGGAATGCTTGGCAGCTCTATCTATTGGCTTATGCCAAGGCTTTTGACGAGCTGAAGCCGCGAGATCAGGAGGCGCTACGCCTCGTGGAGATCGAGGGATTGCGCTATTCAGAGGCCGCCGACCGCCTAGGCGTGGGCCTCAGCAACATGAAGATGATCCTGTTGCGTGCGCGGCACCGTATCCGGCTCAAGATGGGTATCGAGGAGCGGGTCGAACACAAGGCCGCTGGCTGAGAGAGCATCATGAGGCCTCAAGGCGTTATCCTTGAAGGTGATGGATAAGAGCGCGCAAAGAGTGGACCTCTTGGTTCAAGGGATCGGTGAGCTGGTGACGGCGAGAGGGTCCCTCCCTTCAGGAGGAGTCGAGCTCGGGGTCGTTGAGCGTCTGAGAGATGCGGCCGTGGCGATACATAATGGAGTGATCGTGGCCGTCGGCAGCGAAGAGGAGCTCAGCGCTTCCTTTGATGCTGCAGAGGTGATCGATGCGCGCGGCGCAGTGGTCTTGCCAGGCCTCATCGACGCGCACACTCATCCTGTATTTGCAGGAACGCGTGAGGGGGAATTTGAACAGCGCCTCGCAGGGAAGAGCTATGTCGAGATAGCTGCCGCAGGTGGTGGCATCAGCTCGAGCGTCCGAGGCGTTAGAGAGTCTTCCAAAGAGGTCCTCTTGGCCAGACTGCTCGTGCGTCTCGATCGCTTCCTCGCCTTGGGGACGACGACAATTGAGGCAAAGACCGGATATGGGCTCTCGCTCGAAGACGAGATGAAGTGCCTCGAAGTGATTCATGAGGCGGCCGCACAGCATCCGGTTGAGCTCGTGCCCACCTTCTTAGGAGCACACGACTATCCACCGGAGTTCAGGGACCGCAAGGCAAAGTACGTTGACCTCCTCATCGAGGAGATGTTGCCTGCAGTCGCCGAGAGTGGCTTGGCGGAATACGCCGATGTTTTCACAGAGAGCCATGTCTTCGGGATCGAAGACTCACGCCGCATTATGGGTCGAGCCGCAGAGCTCGGCTTCCGGTTGAGACTTCACGTTGATCAGCTCTCACCGCTGGGTGGAGCGCAGCTTGCAGCCGAGCTAGGAGCCGACTCCGCAGATCACCTCGAGTGCATCTCGGAGGAGGGGATCCATGCGCTCGGTGAGGCAGGCGTCGTCCCTGTCCTCTGTCCGCTCGTCCCGCTCTTCATCGGACAAGCTGAAGAGGCGCCAGGGCGAAGGATCGTGGACGCTGGCCTCGCACCTGCGATCGCGACGGACTTCAA
>JAPKBY010000207.1 GCA_028823185.1 Planctomycetota bacterium | reverse complement strand
GAGCCACTGCGAAGCCACACAGCGCGAGCGCGACCCCACCGAACAAGTTGAATCGAACTGTCATTGCGATGAGTGTAACCGCACCGTTGAGAGAGGCTCTTCCTCCTCTATCTAAACCCCTCTAGCTCAGCTTAAAGAAGGTATGGATCCACTGCGCGGCGCACCGCGGGCGCTTTCATCTTTTCAAGAGCTCGGATTTGAATCTGCCTGACCCGCTCCAAGCTCACTCCCAGAGATCGAGAGAGCTCACTCAGCGTGCACTCCGTCTCACCGAAGAGCCCGAAACGACTAACGATGACCTTTCGCTCGCGGTCTTCGAGCCGCTCTAGCGCCATTCCCAACCCCTCATCGAGGGAGACATCTTCCATCTCTGGTCGATAATGATCCTGTAGATCTACAGTCTCGTTGTCCGCTAGAGTGTCAGCGATTGAACCTCCTTCGCCATCTTCTGAGTAGCTCACATCCATCGAGAGCACGCCTCGCCGCGCGCTGATCGCGTTCGCGACGAGAGTCTCATTTAGATCAGTCTCTTCTGAGATGCTCTTTGGGTCCTCTGTGCCGAGACGAATCGAAGCGTCCTTCACATGCTTCATCGCCTTCTGCAAATAAACGGGCAGACGAACCGTGTGCCCAAAGTTGTAGAGGTGACTCCTGAAGGCCTGGTGAAGCCAATGCACGGCATACGTTCTGAACAAGAGACCTCGTCGCCAATCGAAACCATCGACGGCACGGAAGAGCGCGCCCGCCCCCTCTTGGATCAGATCCATTCTGCTCGCGCGGGTGTGTGCATATCGCTCTAAGTTCAAGAGGACGAGGAACAGGTTCCTCTCCACCATCTCTTTCCTGAGCGCGTGCCACTCATTCCATCGATTCTGAACCTCCGGAGAGAGCTCTGGCAGCTCTTGATCTCTGTGATCTGGATCAAGGTGAAAACGAAAGCTCGCGAGCTCCTTAGAGACGATCCCGGCCCGACTGAGCGCTCGCTCAAGCCTCAAGCGAGCAAATTCGATTCGGCGAGCGAGCTTAGCCTCGCTCTCTCGGTCTAGAGGTTCGATAGACGCGACCTCATTCCTAAAGAGCTGCTCTAGTGAGCCCCCCTTGGGAGAGCGCTTCGTAGCTAGCGAGTTCCTCCACTCGCCTTCGCTCTCCTCCTCAAGCGAGAGACCTCGTCGATCGCACTCTGAGACGATCGTCTTGAGTGCTCGGTCATAAGAAGAGGGCTTCTTAGCAGCAGAAGAGAGGCGCTGATCCAGCTCAGAGAGACGCAGTTGTTCGGTCATAGGTTCCTTGGTCTGTTTGGTGAGGCTGCCCGAATTAGGCAGACCTCCCCCTGACTCCTATGGCCGGAAAACGACCATGAACCGAACAAGGAAAATTGAATTTCTACGCGCTAGCGGGCAATCACCCTGCTCAGGTCGGCGTGTTCCTGTTCACGACGACATCTGATTCGCCCTCAGGCGCATATGTGAGCTGTGACTCCTCGGGGATGAACTCACCCAGGTGAGCCATCTCTGCAGCCTCTCGAATGAGGTGCCTCGCAACGACCATCCTCTGAACCTGATTTGTCCCCTCATAGATCTGAAGGATCTTGGCGTCACGGAAGAACTTCGCTGCTGGGTAGTCCTCCATAAAGCCATAGCCCCCAAAGATCTGCACAGCATCAGTCGCGACCTTCATCGCGACATCGGAGGCGTAGCACTTCGCCATAGCAGCGACCTTGCTGGCCTCAGGCCCAGGACCGCCATTGTCGATCTGAGATGCAGCTGAGTAGACGAGCCAGCGCGCTGCATTCGTCTGTATAGCCATGTCGGCGAGCATCTGCTGCACCATCTGATGGCTTGAGATCGGGGCGCCGAACTGCTTGCGGCGATTTGCATAGACGTTCGCGAAGTCAAAGGCGCCTTGAGCAGCACCCATCGCTTGAGCAGCGACTCCAGGTCGCGCGTAGTCGAGCGTCATCATGGCGTGCTTGAAGCCCATCCCAGGGCGACCACCGATCAAGTTAGCCTTAGGCACGCGCACGTTGTCAAAGTGTGTCTCCACCACCGGGACGCAGCGGATACCCATCTTGTCCTCGATCTTCTTGACTTCGAATCCAGGCGTACCCTTCTCCACTACGATCGCGCTGATGCGGCGCGACTTAGAGGTCGGGTCGGTGACGCAGAAGACTGTGTAGAAGTCGGCGACCCCGCCGTTCGTAGTCCACTTCTTCTCACCGCAGATGATGTAATCATCACCATCCTCTACAGCCGTAACAGAGAGCCCTTGGGCGTCAGAGCCCGCAAATTTCTCAGAGAGGCAGAAGGCGACAAACTTCTCGCCGTTCGCGATCTGAGGTAGCCATTTCTGCTTCTGCTCTTCTGTGCCACCCAAGATGATCGGGAATGACCCCAGCGCGTTCACAGCGAAGGCGACCCCAAAACCGGAGTCGGCGCGAGCGAGCTCCTCGGTCACTCTGGCAAGCGCCAAGATCCCAGCGCCGTGACCGCCGTACTCCTTAGGCACGAAGGTCTTGAAGAGTCCAGCCTCCGCGACAGCCTTAGCTGCCTCGTAGTTGTACTCCTGCGCCTTGTCATATTTGGCGGCTAAGGGGCGCACATACTTGTCAGCTATCTCACGGGCAATAGCTGCGAGTTCGTTGGCCTGATCGCTGAAGACAATGTCCTGGGGCATGAGGGCTCCTCAAAGGGTGCGGGGATTAAGGTTCCAACGGTCGTGCAGTGACCGCTGAATAGCGCGAGAATTATAGTGGCTCCTCGTGCCACCGTCCCCTCTAGGCCGCTATTGGAGCAATCCGACCACTTCCCGGGACTCTCCAGCCGAGAGATCAAAAAACCCCGCCCCTGCGCGACCGCCCAGGGTCAGCGCCGTCCAAGACCACGAGCCATGTGGGAGAGACGGAAGCGACAAACGCCCAGAGCCATCCGTTACAGCCGCAGAGGCCGGGAGCAGGCCCTCTGCTATCCAACCAGCCACGGATTCGCCGCTCCTTGTCAGGCGCAAGTCGACCTCAACTCCGGAGATGGGATGGCCCCTCTCATCGTAAATCAGCATGGAGAGCTGGCCCGTTCGCCTCACCTCTACGAGCTGCCGGTCACCCTTTATGCCTGGAGTTATCCTCCTCCGTGAAGGCCACAAGCCGACACCATGCACAGAGAGCTCATACTCAACCTGCATCAAAGATTCCCATGTGGCGCTGCCATCTCGATCTGTTGTTCGGACGCCAAAACCATCTCCGTTCACGAGCGGTTCACGAGCGCGGAGCACAGCAGATGCTGCTGCCACAGGATGTCCACCATCACTCACAAGGATTCGGAGACGAGCAGGAGCGTCCAGGCGAATGAGCAGCGGCTCACCATCAAGAGCGTCTACATCCACCAGCCCAACGTCTCCAGATCCCATGGACTCATGCGTGACCGTCACTTGAGCATGAGGGAAGCCGAAACCATGAACCCTGACCTCTCCTCCTGAGTCGCTGAAGAGCTCTCTCACAAAGAAGCACGGGTCCCCGCTAGGGAGGTAGATCCTGACCATCGCGTTATAGACGGGGCGCTCCTCTGCATCGACGACTCTGATGATGAAGTCCTCCTCAGCTTCGAGCTCGAGGCTCACCTCAGCATCCCTCCCTTCCGGGACCTCCACCCTGCGGATCGCATAGACATCTCCCTGTAAATTGACTGCGCGAACGACCGCGGGACCAGGCTGTGCTGTCTCCAAGAGAAAGCGCCCCGCTCCCTCATGATGGAGCCAGCGAACAATCTCACTCCCGTCCTCACGCATCCCGCCCACTCCAACGAAGAGGTCAAGAGGGAGCCCTTCCCCAGACTCAGACGTGACATTTACATAGAGCCGCTGTCCGCCGGATACGGGGACCACAAAGCGGCCGTCGTCTTCAGGTCGGAGCGACCCGGCGAATGCCGTGACAGAGTCATCAGGGTGATAGATGTTGAGCTCGACCACGCCATTTGGGATGTCTTTAAAGCGGACAAGCCCTTGATGGTTTACCTCAACGACTCCGAGATCTCCATGCCGAACGAGGCCTACCCGATAGCCCGCATAGCTCATCTCTGACAAACCCTCAAGCTGCACAATCAGCTCGCGAGATGGCTGCACAGCGATGAGTCCGAGATCTAGATCCGAACCTGTCTTTCCATGCGTCACTAAAAATTTTGTGATGTATCCCTCTGCGGTCACTCGAAGTGAACCTACCGAGCCCGGGAGCCCCTCCAACGCAAAACGCCCACCCACATCACTCGATTCTTCTGGGCCAAACTCGGCCAAGCCGCGGCCCTCAAAGGAGCTCATGACTTGCACTCGAGCCCC
>JAPKBY010000206.1 GCA_028823185.1 Planctomycetota bacterium | reverse complement strand
GTGCGGAGGAGCCACCCACATATCGAATGAAGGCGACCCCCTCAGGCAGGGGCGCAGCTAGCGGGGCCACCAAATCATGACTCGAGAGCCTCCCATCGGGAGTCTCCAGATCCAATTGAAGGGGTCCTTGCGAGGTGAAGAGCAGCAGTGGAACGAGGAGAGCTATCACGCTTTGGATCATAGGCTGTGACTTAGCTCGATGAGCGCAGAACCTCCCTTGAGAGCCCAGAAACTAACTCTCAAGCTCGCCACCATGAAGTTCACAGCTATGGCCAAGCGCAGGGTGCCAGCTTGGCAGATGCCCCTCAAGGCCTCGCGGTTGGCTGCCAATCCGGCAGTTCACCTTGCCCGAACACCGAACTTAAGACCTTTGTTCTCAAGGGCTTAAGTATCAGATACCGACGGCACCCTTCTTGCTCTGTACTGCCGTCAGCGCTTATGGCTTACGCCATCAGCAACCTAATTCACTCACAGCCTCCCTCGCGGAGCCCCCCACACACACACCCCAGCTACAGACTCCCCATGGTCAAGCAGATGGTTTTCGAGGCAGACGCACGTGCCTCCATTCAACGCGGCGTCGAGAAGCTCGCCAAGGCAGTCGCGACAACACTAGGCCCCCGAGGTCGCAACGCTGTCCTGGACAAGGGCTGGGGCGCACCCACGATCACCAAGGACGGCGTCACTGTCGCCGAGGAGATCCAGCTCAAGAACAAATATGAGCAGATAGGAGCACAGCTCGTGAAAGAGGTCGCATCCAAGACCTCTGACATCGCCGGCGATGGAACGACGACAGCGACCGTCTTGACGGAAGCAATCTTCAGCCACGGTCTGCGCGCCATCACAGCAGGCGCCGCCCCCGCGCGGCTCCTCGCAGCGATCAAGGACGGCTCTGCCGCGATCACTGAGCGCCTCACAGGCATGGCTCGGAAGGTCGAAACCAACGAAGAGATCGCACAGGTCGCGACCATCTCCGCCAACAACGACCCCATCACCGGAGCCTTGATCGCTGACGCGATGGAGAAGGTCGGCAAGGACGGCGTCATCACCGTTGAAGACGGCAAGACCCTCGAGACGGTCGTCGACATCGTCGAAGGCATGCAGTTTGACCGCGGCTTCCTCTCTCCTCACTTCGCGACGGACACCAACGCGATGGAGACCGTCTACGAGAGCCCGCTGATCCTCGTCCACGAGACCAAGATCTCAAACGTCCAGAAGCTCGTCCCCATCCTCGAGATCTGCAAGCAGGCCAACAAGCCGCTCTTGATCATCGCCGAGGACATCGAGTCTGAGGCCCTCGCGACCCTCGTCGTCAACAAGCTCCGCGGCGTGCTCAACGTCTGCGCTGTGAAGGCGCCCGGCTATGGCGAGCGTCGCAAGGCCATGCTCGAAGACATCGCAGCCATGACGGGTGCGACCGCGATCATGAAGGACCTTGGCAAAGAGATCGATCAGGTCACCCTTGAAGAGCTGGGAACAGCCAACCGCGTCGTCATCGACACAGACGCTACGACCATCGTCGGCGGCTCCGGCAACCGTGAGAAGATCGACGGCCGCGTCAACCAGATCCGCCAGCAGGTCGAAGGCACCTCAAGTGACTACGACCGCGAGAAGCTCCAGGAGCGCCTCGCCAAGCTGACCGGTGGAATCGCCCAGATCAACGTCGGTGGCGCTACAGACACAGAGGTGAAGGAGCGCAAAGCCCTCATCGAGGACGCCTTGCACGCTACGCGCGCAGCCGTCGCAGAGGGGATCTTGCCTGGTGGAGGGACAGCTCTCTTGCGTGCCCGCGCAGCCATCAAGGAGCTCGAGTCCCCCGACGAGGACTACTCCATGGGCCTAGACCTGCTCTACAAAGCGGTCGGACGCCCCCTCGCGCAGATCTCAATGAACGCTGGTCATGACGGCGGAGTCATCACTCACCGCGTCTTGCGTGAGGACTCAGAGTCATGGGGCTTCAACGCTCACACGACCGAGTATGGCGACATGTTCGAGATGGGCATCGTCGACCCCTTGAAGGTGACCAAGGCCGCCTTGAACAACGCTGCGAGCGTCGCAGGGCTCCTTCTAACGACCGACGCGCTCATCATCACCAAGCCTCAGCCTGCGGGACCCGCAGCTGGCCCCGAGGGGATGGAAGGCATGGACGGAATGGGTGGCATGGGCGGAATGGGCGGCATGGGTGACATGGGCGGAATGGGCGGCATGGGCTTCTAAGCCGACCCCTCCTCAACACCACCACAAAGCAAAACAAGAACAACTCAACGCACAAGGAATCAGAGACATGGCAAAGCAAATCCTCTTCGACGACGGCGCCCGCCAAAAGATGCGCACCGGCATCCAAAAGCTCGCGCGTACAGTCCGCGTCACTCTCGGCCCCGCTGGTCGTAACGTGATCCTCCAAAAGTCATTCGGCAGCCCGCACGTCACCAAGGACGGCGTCTCTGTCTCCAAGGAGATCGACCTCGAAGATCCCTTTGAGAACATGGGCGCAAAGCTCGTCAATGAGGTCGCCAACAAGACCAATGATGTCGCTGGCGACGGAACGACGACGGCCACAGTCCTCGCCGAAGCCATCTACACAGAAGGTCTCCGCTACCTCGCTACGGGCGTCAGCACAATCTCCCTCCGCAACGGCATCGACAAGGCCGTCACGGCCGCGGTCGCGAGCATCGAGAGCCAGTCCCGCCCGGTCTCATCGCGTGAGGACAAGGCAAACATCGCCACGATCTCCGCCAACAATGACCCCACCACTGGTGAGCTCCTCGCCGAAGCCTTTGAGCGTGTCGGTGACCAAGGCGTCATCACCATCGAAGAGGGCTCTGGAATGGAGACTGAGCTGCGAGTCGTCGAAGGCATGGAGTTCGACAAGGGCTTCCTCTCGCCTTACTTCGCGACCGACCTCAACAAGCTCACCGCAGAGCTCAGCGACCCCCTGATCTTCATCTACAACAAGAAGATCTCGAACGTGCGCGAGTTCTTGCCCGTGCTTGAGTCCGCTGCCCAGAAAGGTGCGCCCCTGCTCATCATCGCTGAAGACATCGACGGAGAGGCGCTCGCCGCCTTGGTCGTGAACAAGCTGCGTGGAATCCTCAACGTCTGCGCCGTCAAAGCCCCGGGCTTCGGCGAGCGACGCAAGGCATACCTCGGCGACATCGCCGCTCTCACTGGCGGCACAGCGATCACAGACGAGCTCGGCATCCCGCTCGAGAAGGTCACGCCTGAGCACTTTGGAACGGCCAAAAAGGTCCGCATCACGAAGGACTCCTGCACCATCATCGAAGGCTCTGGAGAGAAAGGCGCGATCGAAGATCGCTGCATCCAGATCAAATCACAGATCGAACGCACCACCAGCGACTACGACCGCGAGAAGCTCGAAGAGCGCCTCGCGAAGCTCTCTGGTGGAGTCGCAGTCGTCCGCGTGGGCGGCAAGACTGAGGCCGAGATGAAGTCCTATAAGGACCTCCTTGAAGACTCACTCAACGCGACTCGAGCAGCGATCGCAGAGGGAACCGTCCCTGGCGGCGGAGTCGCCCTCATGCGCGCCTCGGACGCAGTCGACGCACTCGAGCTCTCCGATGAGGAGCGCTTTGGCGCCTCAACCATCTCTCGCGCACTCTCTGCTCCCATGCGCCTGATCGCGGAGAACGCCGGGCACGACGGCGCCGTGATCGTAGAGAACGTCCGCGAAGCTGGCGGGACCAACGGCTTCAACGCTCTCACTGGCGTTTACGTAGACATGTTTGACGCAGGTATCATCGACCCCGCAAAGGTCGTTCGCTCTGCTCTTCAGAATGCGGCCTCCATCTCCGGCCTCCTGCTCACGACTGACACGATGGTCACCGAGCTGAAAGACGGCGATGAAGACGCGATCCAAGGCAGCATCAGCTGAACGCAAGCTGCGACTCTCTCCCAGCGCGACCTGAATCGCGCAGAACACGCTACTAGACTGCAGACATGAGCCAGCGCGACTATTATGAGGTCCTCGGCGTCGATCGCTCCGCGAACGACGCTGAGATAAAGAAGTCATATCGCAAGCTCGCTATGGAGCTGCACCCTGACCGCAACCCTGACAACGCCGAAGCTGAGACAAAGTTTAAGGCTGCGGCAGAGGCATACGGAGTCTTAAGCGACACCGCTAAGCGACAGAAGTACGACCAGTACGGTCACGCCGCCTTCACTGGCGGAGGCGGAGGCTTCCAAGGGCAAGGCTTCTCGAACATCGACGACATCTTCGCGCAGTTCGGAGACATCTTTGGTGGTGGGCTCGGCGACCTCTTCGGGCGCGGAAGACGTGGCGGTGGTCAAGGCCCTCGCCCAGGCAGGGATCTCCG
>JAPKBY010000205.1 GCA_028823185.1 Planctomycetota bacterium | reverse complement strand
AGTCAGGAGTCTCACCTTCGCACCCATCGATCCAGCGAGGCTTCGCCTTCTTGGCGGGGAAGCTGCCGACGATGACTTACTCGGCAGGGTGTGAGCTGCTCGCGCTCGCGTCGCTGCCTGGATCTGAGCAGACAGAGCGAATGGAGGAGATCGTTGAGATCTTGCACGACTGGGAGCGCCGCGGCTTCGGCTATCCCGACGGACAGGCAGATCTCTCAAACACCCAGTACGCTGCCTTGGGCTTCTTCGCTGCGGCGAAGAAGGGCATCGAGATCCCGAGTCGATCTTGGAATCAGTTGATCTCTTACGTGTTAACTCTGAGGGATGGCGAGGGCGGCTTCGGCTATCGCCCTGCGTGGGAAGCGAACGGGTCCATGACGTCTGCCGGCCTCACATGTCTCTCGATCGCGCTAAATCAGCTCGGAGAGGGCGGGGCTAAGCGCCGCGAAGCTCGAAGAGCGATCGATGAGGGCGTCGAGTGGTTCGCGAAGAACTTCTCCCGTGAGACGAATCCAGGTGGAGGGCAGAGATGGCACTCTTACTACCTGTATGGCGTTGAGCGCGTGTGTGCGATCGAGAAGCTAGAGCTCATCGGCGCACATCATTGGTATTGGGAGGGCGCGAGCTGGTTCGTCATAAAGCAGGGTCGTGATGGCAACTGGGGCTCTGGCGCTGATCGATACTTCGAGACGAGCTTCGCTCTGCTCTTTCTGTCACGGGCGACGAAGTCGATGACGGGTGGAAAGACACACACCTTGGACGATCTCTGGTGGACCCAAGAACCTGGGGCGAAGGTGAGGCTGCGCGCTACGGGAGACACCCCGATGACGATGTGGCTAGACGGCTTTGACAAGGCCTTCCTCGAAGAGAAGGGGGGCCTCAGGGTCTCGAAGGTGGAGTATTTGATCGATGGAAAGCTGAGCGACACGGTGCTTGGAGATGTAGCTCAGAAGTGGGCGGGAGAGAAGTTCGCGATTCGTCATCGCTTTCAAAAAAGCGCGGATTATGAGCTCGTCGCGAGGGTTCACTTCGTCCCTGGGTCCATCGGCCAACCTGCCGGCGTTCTCCCTCTAACGGTAGATTCGCCACCGCTCAGGGTTAGCGTTGATGAGATCCCGGATGATTGGATGTTGAGTTCAGCAGAAGGGAGCCGCTTCAACCTCTTGCCGAGCGAGGGCGTTGAGGTGAGCGCTACCAGCGTCAACGCCGCTGGGCAAGAAGCCCCGAAGGCTATCGATGGACACGAGGTCACGGCATGGTTCTGTGGAGCTAGCGATCAAGAGCCGAGCTTGACCATAGAGCTCAGGCGCGCTCTTCGAATCAATCGCGTGGTCATCGCACAGGCTCCACCCGATCCGCTCGATGTGGGCAAGGCGGATTATGCTCAACGCGTCAGCCTGAGGATGGACAAGGGTAAAGATCGCTATGAGGTGACTGCCCCTGTTGATCGACGCGCGCCGACGGTGATCGACCTTGGGAAGGATGTCAGAGTGAGACGAATTGAGATTCAGCTCTTAGACCGAATTCCAGGTTCAGACTGGCCAGGCCGCGCCGGGATCAATGAGGTCTTGCTGCAGTTTGTAGAGAAGGATGGAACGCTAAAGGAGCGCCGGATCAGATGAAGAGCTTTAGGAATACATTTGTTGCGACTCTTTTACTCGTCGCCTGCGCTGTCACAGCTTGCGATCTCGTCGGCCGTGAGCCTGCGCCGAGAGAGGGCCTCTCATGGCTCAAGGGAAACACCCACGCGCACACTCTCTGGAGCGATGGAAACGCTCCACCCGAAGAGGTCATCCAGTACTACGATGACCGCGACTACGACTTCTTGTGTCTAACTGAGCACAACATCCTCGCAGATCACGAGCGCTGGTTCCCGGTCGAAGAGGGCGGGCGCCTCGAGCCCGATGTTGTGGACAAGTTGATCGAGACCTATGGAGAGGAGTGGGTTGAGAAGCGTGTCTCAGAGGGCGTTATCGAGATGCGACTCAAACGCTTGGATGAGCTGCAGGGTCAGCTCAAGGATCGGGGATCTGAGATGCTCTTAGTCCCGTCAGAGGAGGTGACTGATGCCTTCTCCGGCAAGCCAGTTCACATCAACGGGCTGAACTTCGCTGGCGTTGTCGAACCACAGCATGGCGATGGGGTGCAGGAGACGATGGAGCGAAACCATGCGGCTATCGCCGAACATGGGGCAGCGAATAAGCGGCAGGTCTTGGCGCACGTGAACCACCCGAACTTCGGGTGGGGTGTGCGATATCAAGACTTGGCGGCTGTAGAGGCCGTGAACTTCTTTGAGGTCTACAACGGGCACGCCGGTGTCCAGAACTACGGCGACGACACTCACTCTGGGACAGAGGCGCTGTGGGACCTCGCGCTCACATCACGCATTTTGGAGCACGGCTTTGGCCTGCTCCTCGGTGTCGCGACAGATGACAGTCATGACTATCGACAGTTTGGGATCGGCAAGCACAACCCCGGCCGCGGCTGGGTGATGGTGCAGGCAGAAGAGAACACGCCCGACGCGATCGTCCTAGCCATGCGAGCGGGTCGTTTCTACGCGAGCACCGGTGTCCTGTTGCGAGACGTACAGCTCGACGGGATGACACTGCGGATATGGATCGACGAGGTGCCGGGGGTTCGATACACGACGCGCTTTGTGGGGACGAGGCGCACAGCGAAGGACGCTATGCAGCCGTCTGAGATCTTCCTCTCTACAGAGTCAAACCCAGCTGTCTTCACCTTGACTGATGACGCGCTCTACGTGAGGGCCAAGATCTCAAGCGATCGAGAGCAGCCGAATCCTTATCTGGCAGGCGACCGCGAGAGCGCGTGGGTTCAGCCCGTGCGTGGGCCAGCCGCTAGGTAGGGCTCAGGCACCGCAGATCGCACAGTCAGCTCGGCGGCTGATGCGATGACTGTGGAAGCGCATCGTGCGGAGGTCCATCGTGAGGAGCTTGCTCGCTAGGGTCTCACCGAGCCCCGCGATGAGCTTGATGGTCTCCATGGCAGCCATGCAGCCGACAGTTCCAGAGACGGCTCCGAAGACCGGAAACTCTCTCTTCCACGCTGGCGGCGCCTCGGGGAAGAGGCAGCTGAGGCATGGTGTCTCGCCCGGAATGATGGTCGTTATCTGAGCCTCGAGGTCGTACATCGCGCACTCGACCATGGGCTTGGATTGACGCACGGCTTCCCGATTCATCAGGAAGCGCTCTTCAAAGAGCGGCGCGCAGTCGACGACGAGGTCGACCTCGCCGACGAGGCGCTCAACGTTCTCCTCTGAGATGTTCTCCGCTACGGGGACGATCTCGATGTGAGGGTTTAGCTCTCTCAGTCGCCGCTCGGCGCTCTCGATGCGAGGCTTGCCTAGCTGTGAGTGAGTCATCAGGAGCTGACGGTTCAGGTCCGAGTGTTTAACGTTCCCTGCGTGCGCCAAGACGAGCTTGCCTACGCCAGCTGCGGCGAGCTCATAGGCGACGACGCTGCCGAGGCCACCGACACGAGAGATCAGGACGCTGGCACCTTTGAGCCGCTCTTGCCCTGGCTCGCCGAAGCCGGGGACCCAAGATTGCCATTCATAGGTCGCCCGCTCCTCTTCGTTGAGGGGCTCGGGGGTGATGGGGAGCTCAGTCATGTTCAGCCACCAGCGATTGGAGTGGCGATGAAGAGGGTAGAGCGCTCGCGCATCGGCGCAGGCTCAGAGAAGAGCAGAGGCTCTTCGTCTAAGAAGAGGAGGATCGTCGGTTGGAGCTCACCCGTCTCGGTGAACAAGAGGGCGCGTGTCTCTTCGGAGGAGTTCTCCGCGAAGAGACGGAGAGCGTCCTGGGCCGTCGCGCCATCATCGAGATTGAGCTCGTGATCTGCGCCTCCTGCGGAGCGGGCGAGCTGGGCGAAGCATTGAATGGTGACGATCATCTACGGTTCCTTGAAGTGCGCTGCTCTGTGCGAGCCTTAGCAGATGCTACCTGACTCGAAGCGAAGGTGAAGCGTCGCGAGCTCTCGCGCCTCGCTCTCAGAGTGAGTGACGTGTAGCGCGGTCACTCCGGTCTCTGCGTGTACCTTCTTCAAGAGCGAGCACATGTCCGCTCGGAGGTCTTCGTCGAGAGCGCTGATGGGCTCATCGAGGCAGAGGATGCGAGGTCCGAAGGCGAGCGCGCGTCCGAGAGCTACGCGCTGGCGCTCTCCGCCAGAGAGGCCATCGGGCCGTCTATTGAGGAGGTGTGCGATGCCGAGCATGTCTGCGATGAGGATGACTCGAGCTTTTATCTCTTCTTCGGGGCGCTTCCGAACGCGCAGCGAGAAGCCGACTTGCTCTCCGACGGTTAGGCCTGGGAAGAGGG
>JAPKBY010000204.1 GCA_028823185.1 Planctomycetota bacterium | reverse complement strand
GACGTCTGCCTTTGCGCCTACACGGACCATGGTCATTGCGGCCTCTTGGAAGAAGGCAAGATCCTCAACGACCCGTCACTGGCCCCGCTCACTGCGATGGCCGTCGCGCACGCTGAGGCCGGAGCCGACGTCGTCGCGCCTAGCGATATGATGGACGGCAGAGTCGCGGCGATCAGAGCCGGTCTTGATGGTGCGGGACACAGCGATGTCATGCTGCTCTCTTACGCCGTTAAGTATGCGAGCGCTTGGTATGGCCCATTCAGAGATGCCGCGAACAGCTCCCCTGGTCAAGGGGACAGGAAGAGCTATCAGATGGATCCACGAAACAGAGGCGAGGCCTTGCGAGAGGCAGCCCTCGACGAGGCCGAAGGCGCCGACATGCTCATGGTGAAGCCCGCCCTCTCCTATCTAGACATCATTCAGTCTGTGAAAACCCATACGACATTGCCTGTCGTCGCCTACAACGTCTCGGGAGAATACTCTGCCGTTAAGGCCGCTGCTGCTAACGGCTGGCTCAATGAGGGCGAGGTGGTCAGGGAGACCCTGATCTCAATCGCGCGCGCAGGAGCAGACATGACGATCACCTATCACGCACGCGAGGCGCTAAGGAACAACTGGCTAGAGCAATGAGCACTGAAGAGTTAAAAACAAGCAAGTCCGAGGAGCTCTATGCCCGCGCTTGCGAGGTGATGCCCGGAGGCGTGAGTTCCCCGGTGAGAGCTTACCGATCTGTAGGTGGGACTCCACGAGTCATTGAGAGCGCCCGGGGCGCCTATGTGCGTGATGTGGACGGCAATGAGCTGCTCGACTTCGTCGGATCATGGGGCCCGCTAGTGCTCGGGCACGCACACCCCTCCATCCTCACAGCCATCAGCCTCGCCGCCGAGAGAGGCACGACCTTCGGTGCGCCGACTCCATTCGAGGTCGAGCTAGCAGAGCGAATCACCAAGATGCACCCAGCCCTTGAGCGTGTGCGATTCGTCTCTTCAGGTACGGAAGCTGTGATGAGCGCTGTAAGGACAGCGCGTGGACACACCGGACGAGATCTCATCCTGAAGTTTTCCGGCTGCTATCACGGACACGCCGATCACTTGCTCGTCGCGGCTGGGTCAGGACTCGCGACCTTCGGGACGCCATCGAGCGCCGGAGTTCCAGCGGCCTTCGCTGAACAAACAGCAGTGCTAGGTCTTGATGACACTTCAGCGCTGGAGGCCTTCTTCGAGTCTCGGGGGAAAGACCTCGCTTGCGTCTTGATTGAGCCTGCACCTGCCAACAACGGGCTCCTCCTGCAGAGGCAGGAATTCCTTCAGGGAATGCGCGAGCTCTGCACAGAGCACGGCGCCTTGCTCATCTTCGACGAAGTCATCACAGGATTCCGACTTGGCGCAGGGGGCTTCTCTGAGCACTGCGGGATCACGCCTGACCTGGCGACCTTTGGCAAAGTCATCGGCGGAGGCCTTCCAGTTGGCGCCTTTGGCGGGAGCGCTGAGATAATGAGCGTCCTCTCTCCTGATGGACCTGTCTATCAAGCGGGAACGCTCAGCGGAAACCCGGTGGCCATGGCCGCTGGTCTCGCGACCTTAGACCAGCTCGAGAGGGCGGGCGGATGGGCTAAGCTGGAAGCCCTCGGAGAGCACCTAGACAAACATCTTGGCCCAGCGCTCGAGGCGAACGGCGGCACCCTCGTAAGGCTCGGGTCCATCTTCTGGATGTCACTCAATGAGGGGGAGGCTCCGAGAACTGCGGAGTGCATCGCAGACAGAGGAGTCCAGCGCTACACGGCGCTCTTTCACTCGCTGCTAGAGCGCGGGATCGCCCTCGCGCCTTCCGCATATGAGGTCGGTTTCTTATCCATAGCCCACACGGAGTCACATATCGAGCAGCTCGCTGAGGCCGTCAACGAGGTGCTCAGCGCATAAGTTAGCTATGGGGATCAATGACAGAAACTCACTGTGGCAGAGACTCTTCTTGTCTTTGCTCATGGTTTGCATAGCTCAATCCTCTTATTGGGTTGTAGAGCAGATCGCGCGTGCGCAGGAACATCGGGATTCAGAGATCTCGATCCGATTCCATCTCAATGCCATCCAAGCAGCCGAGGCCGCTGGCCCTGAAGCGATCAGCCGAGCGGCCTTACAGCTGCTTCGAGATCCAAGCGCGGACCAGAACATGAGCGAAAATGAAGGCAGCAAAGCCATCATTGATGCTTACCTCAGCCGTCGCAACCGCATCCTCTGGGAAGGAGCCTTCTTCGTCTTCGTATTGCTCGGAACGATGGGCGTGATCTCAAAGGCGCTAAGAGACAGTCGCCGCCTCGTGCAACGACAACAAAACTTCATCGCATCTGTGACGCATGAGCTGCGGACGCCGCTCACGAGCTTAAAGCTCTCCGCGGACACGCTCGGGATGCGCGCGCCGGATCAAGAGCACGCGACCCGACTCGCGCAGCGCATGACAGAGGATGTGGAGAGGCTGGATCAGATGGTCTCGCAAATCCTCAACTCCGCACGCGTCGACGCGAAAAAGGAGAGTCGCCCAACGGAGGCGGTCGCGCTGAGGCCCCTCTTGTCGGCTGAAGTCCACCGTCTCCACTGCAGATTGGCGCCAACGGGGACCCTCTTAAGCTTAGATTGCCCGGATGGCATCTATGTGAGCGCGCACCCTAGCGACTTCAAAATAGTCATCAGCAATCTGCTCTCCAACGCGGTCAAGTCGTGCGCCGCAGCGGGCGGAGGATTGACAAAGCTACATGTCGAGCTCGGCAGCAAAGCTGTCATCATCAGAGTCAATGACAGCGGTCGAGGCTTTGAGGCAGACGAGGCTGAGCACCTCTTCAAGCGCTTCTACCGGCCGGGGAATGAGCTGCGAAGGGAGACTTCGGGTTCAGGTCTCGGCCTTTATCTCGTCTATGAAATCAGCAAAGCCCACGGCGCGAGCGTCACAGCCGAGAGCCCCGGACCAGGGCTAGGCGCGACCTTCACTCTCACTTGGCCAACAACGCCAGCCCCTGCCCACTCATGAACACAACCAACCCCCGAATTCTTGTGGTTGACGATGAGGTGAACCTCGCCTTGGGGATCACAGAGAATCTCACAGCAGAGGGCTACGAGGTGGACCACGCAGCTGATGGCATCAAGGGTCTAGAGCGTGCGCGCGAAGGCGTCTTCGACCTGATCCTTCTTGATGTGATGATGCCCGGACTCGATGGCATTTCACTCTGCGAGACCCTACGTGCAGAGCAGAACCAAGTGCCCGTTCTCTTCCTGACAGCTAGAGACGAGCAGGATGACCGCGTGCAAGGGCTCGCTGCAGGAGGAGATGATTACCTCACAAAGCCCTTCGACCTCAGAGAGCTGCTCCTGCGCATCAAGGCGATCCTCCGCAGAGGCCGCTGGTATCAAGAAGCCACGACCTCCCCTACGCTCAAGTTCGCAGGCAACGAGATCTCTTGGCGCTCTTACCGAGCGACAAGCCATGACGGTCGAACACACGAGCTCACCCACAAGGAGGCGATGATCCTGAAGTGCCTCGCTGACCATGAGGGAGAGATCGTGAGCAGGGAGGACATCCTTGAGACGGTATGGGGCTATGAGGCCTTCCCCTCCACGCGAACGATTGACAACTTCATCGTGAGGCTGCGAAAGCGCTTCGAGATCGAGCCAGAGCAGCCACTTCACCTGCACACAGCGCGAGGAGTGGGCTACCGCTTCACCTCTAAAGGACAAGGCGACTAATGGACGGACTCTTCCTTCGCACCCTAAGGGGTGAGCAAACCGAGCGTCGGCCGCTCTGGATGCTTCGTCAAGCTGGTCGCTACTTGCCTGAGTACAGGGAGCTGCGCAAGGATCACAACTTTGAGTCGATGAGTTTAGATCCATCGCTAGCGGCTGCTGTGACTCTTCAGCCAATGGAGCGTTTCGGATTTGACGCTGCCGTCATCTTCGCTGACATCATGAGCCCCGTCAGGTCTCTGGGGATCCCGTTTCGATTTGACCCGGGGCCTGTCCTTGAGGCCCCCCTCCGAAACGAGCGATCAATCAGAGACCTACCGAAGCCCAGCCGAGAGGAGATCGCGCCAGAGGTCCCACAGACACTCGCCCGAGTCCGAACGGCTCTAGAGGAGCGCGCGAGCAGCAGAGGGGAGCCCAGAGCTGCGCTGATAGGATTCGCCGCGGCTCCGCTCACCCTCGCTTGCTATCTCGTCGAAGGACGAGGAAACAGGGACTTCCCAGCGCTGCGCGGCCTCTTAGCGTCAGACCCTGCGCTCTTCGGGGAGCTCCTCGCGAGAGTCACGGAGTTGACGATCGACTACCTACGCGCGCAACACGCGGCGGGCGCAGACGTCGTGCAGCTCTTCGACTCATGGGCAG
>JAPKBY010000203.1 GCA_028823185.1 Planctomycetota bacterium | reverse complement strand
GAGGTGCGCATCAAAGAGCTCATCGCGGAGTACACAGAGCTCTCATCGCTAGGCATCGATGCTGAGCTCTGGGAGACCGTTGAGATTGACGCCAAGTATGAGGGCTATACGAAGAGGCAGCTAGAGGAGGTCGCCCGCATGCGTAAACAGGAGGGCCGAGAGATACCTGCTGACTTTAAATATCTTGGGCTGAAGGGCTTAGCGATCGAGGCGATCGAGAAGCTGGATCGCTTGCGCCCGCGCACTCTGGGGGCTGCTGGCCGCATCGATGGTGTGCGCCCGCCGGATGTCGCTCTCCTCGCTGTGCACCTCGAGCGCGCTAAGCGCGCCCGCAAGGCCGCAGCGGAGTGAGCGGAGCATAAGAGCGCTAGAGGCTCAAGTTCCGCGCCTCAGGATGACCGTCTTCGCTGTGTTGACGATGATCGAGAGGTCGAAGAGCAGCGATGAGTACTTGATGTAGAAGAGGTCGTACTGGAGCTTCTGTCGGGCATCCTCGACCGTGTTCCCGTAGGGGTAGTTGATCTGTGCCCAGCCCGTCACGCCGGGTTTCACTAGGTGCCTTTGACGGAACCATGGGATGTCTTCGCTGAGCTGGTCGACGAAGTGCTCCCGCTCAGGTCGCGGGCCGACGAGCGCCATGTCTCCAAGCAAGACGTTGTAGAGCTGAGGGATCTCGTCGATTCGAGTTTTCCGTAAGAGCCCCCCGATACGAGTCATGCGTGGGTCTGATTCCGTGGCCCAGACGGGCCCACTCTTGGCTTCGGCGTCCTCGCGCATCGAGCGGAACTTATAGAGCGTGAAGGTGCGGCCGTTCTTTCCAACTCGCTCTTGCTGGAAGAGAGCCGAGCCCTTCGAGTCGAGGCGGATGATTATGGCGGTCGCAAGCTGGAGCGGCAGGCTGAGGATGATCCCCGTGAAGGAGATGATGAGGTCAAGCGCCCGCTTGGCGGTTTCGAAGCCAGGCTGTCGTTCATAGCCCCCGCCGACTTGTAAGTCTTCTGCTCGAAGCGCCATCACGGGGACTTTGCCAGAGACTATCTCGAAGGCGCTCTCAAAAGAGCGGACACCTATGCCTGCGAGGCGGCATCTCAACAGCTCGTCCGTGGGGAGCTTGAGGTCGCTGCTGCGGGGCGGGAGAATCAGCTCGGCGACCTGGTTGAACTCTGCTAGTGAGATGAGGCTGCCGCCGCCTTGCAGGCCTTGCTCTGTGAGGTATAGGCCTTCAATCAAGCGCGGGTCAGGCGCGGGGTCTTTGCTCGTGGAGAGCAGCCCCGCGAGCTCAACTCCTGCAGCAGGGTGCTGGGTGATCTCTTCTGCGAGCTCAGCGACATGAGGGCCGTCTCCGATCGCGATCCACCTCCACTGCACTCCAGCTTTACGGAGCGCGAAGTGGAAAAAGATCCGCCAAGTCCAGAGCACGCTGAAGCCAAGGATGAGGCTGAAGATGAGCTTGCTGACGGCCTCGGCTGCGGTCAGTCCTGGAATGTTTAAGAGGGCCCCGAGATCTGAGACCTCAGCGATGAGGTAGACGGCGAGCGTCAGGAAGAGCGCGGAGCCCGCGGAGACGAGGAAGCGCTGCGCGCGTGTGTAGCTCGAGGTGGATCTACGTAGATCGTAGAGCTCATTGAAAGAGATCGCGATCTGTGCGAGGACCGCGAAGAGGAACGATGAGATGAGGCACTGCTGCTGGGCCACCTCGAGGCTCATTGACTCGTGGGCGAGCACGACGAAGGTCGTCCGTGTCGGTGACCACAGGTGCAAGGTGATGCCGGCTGCGATCACAACGAAGAGGATCAGCGTCTCGCTGAACACGAGGAGCGCCTTCCTGGCGGGGAGGTATTGTCGCAGGACCTGAATCATCTTCGACGAGGATCTCAACCCAGAGGGGGAGGGGCAAGCAGGCTCTTGAGTTGCTTGAAAGATTTACGTGCTTGGGTTTTAGACGTCTATCCGATGGCTGAGCCTGATTTGGGCTGAATCGGGCTCAACTCGAACCATGATGAGGTCGAGCCTGGGGGCTCTCTGGAAGCGCCTAGCTAGGGCTCGTGCTGCCATTCGTTGCCTGTCCCTAGCGCTATGAGGGAAGCGCCTCTCTAGCTCTGCTTCACCGCAAAGACCTGTCTTTACCTCTGTGACGACCAGGTGTGTCGGGGTGAGGCTGATGAGGTCGAGCTCGGCCGCCGGATGAAAGAGGTTGCGCGAGATGATCCTGTGCCCCTGTTTCTGGAGATATTTCTCCGCCACGCGCTCTCCGGCGCGGCCGCGGGCTCTGGGGGATTGGGTTCCAAGGCGAAGCAGCCGTTCAGGCGCGACCCTGAGCAAGGCGCGGACCAGGATCTCGGGGAGCTCTCTGATTCAAGAGGGACCTAAGCGAGCGTCCCGGGTCGCGCTCAATCAGGAGGCTTTTTCTTCCGCTGTGGGCTTCGTCTCGACGCTTTGGACCGCGTGTACCGAGAAGCGCAGGCGGACTCCATCTGCGACCTGGATGGTCACGACGTCTTCTTTGACCGCAGCGACTGTGCCGTGGATTCCGCCCGATGTGACGACGGGGTCGCCCTTTGTGAGTCCTTCCAGCATCGTCTCGCGTGCTTTGCGATTCTTCTTCTCTGGGCGAACCACGATGAACCAGAAGACGACCACACACATCATCATGGGCAGAAGCATGGTGTCGAGGATGCCGCCTTGGCCACTTTCCGACGGCACGTCGGGGGCTTGGGACTCGGTGTTTTGCAGCTCCGGGGAGGGGCGTAGGGCGAGTGTTAGGTCATTCTTGGAGATATTCATGGCGTTGGGAGCGTATCGGCACAGGACGCTCCTGCAAGGATGGTCGTATGTTTCCTATTCTATTCGGCATGAAACCGGACTGGATGAGACCTGAGTGGGCAGGGAAGAGCTTGGTCGTCGCCATGAGCGGCGGCGTGGACTCCTCCGTTGCGGCGTGGATGCTTGAGCAGGGCGGCTCGAAGCTCATCGGGATGTTTATGCGCAACGGGGTGAAGGTCGCTGCTCATGAGGTCGCGAAGAAGTCTTGCTGCTCCTTAGGCGACGCTCGCGATGCGCGCATGGTGGCTGATGGCTTGGGGATCCCTTTTCATGCGGTTGATCTCAAGGAAGAGTTCCGAGACATCATCAAATACTTCACTAGTGAGTATTCAAAGGGCCGCACGCCTAACCCATGTTGCGTATGCAATCGCGACCTCAAGTTTGATCGGCTGCTGCGCTTCGCTGAGGAGCTGGGCGCCGAGGGCGTCGTGACTGGGCACTACGCGAGAATTGATCACGTCGACGGCAGGCCGCATGTCTATCGCGGCGTGGACCACGGTAAAGATCAGTCCTATCAGTTGTTCTGCGTCGCTGAGGAGAATCTCGCTCGGACTTATCTCCCCTTGGGCGGATTGCAAAAGAGCGAGGTGCGCCGACTCGCTGGTGAGGCCGGCATGCGAACCGCCTCAAAAGCAGACAGCCAAGAGGTCTGTTTCATTCCTTCTAATGATTACCGAAAGCTCCTAAAACAAGAGGGCACGACTCTGCATCCGGGACAGTTCGTCGACACCGCTGGAGCTGTGCTTGGCGAGCATGTTGGGACAGAACACTTCACGATCGGACAGCGACGAGGACACGGGATCGCGAGCACCGAACCGCTCTATGTGGTGGAGCTCTCGCCCTCCACTGGACGGGTCGTTCTGGGCAGCCTCGCTGAGGCTGGGTTCTCCTCCATGGAGGTCGCTGAGCCCAATTGGATCGGTTGGGATGTGCCCGACTCGAAGTCTTTCCGTTGTGAAGTTCAATGGCGACACTTGGGACGCACGGCTCTCTGCAATGTGAGCGTGGAAGCTGGCATGGCGCAGGTTGAGTTTGATGAGCCGCAGGTCGCTGTCGCGGCCGGACAAGGCGCCGCCTTCTACGAGGGGGACCGACTCTTGGGGGGTGGTTGGATTGATTCGACCTCGCGAGTCTCTGCCGCTGCGCTTGACTCAACGGGTGCATGAGCCGCGCGCTTCAGAGCGTCATCGCTTGGGCGGGATTCGCGCTCCTCGTCTGGGGCGCATGGCTCGCTTTCCCGCGCGCTCAGGGCGGTGAGCCAGGCCCAGGCCTGAGGGTCGTCCTGGTCGATGCTTCTGCTAGCGCCGTGAGGCGTAGGCCAGGCTGGGGGTCAAAGGTTCGGGCGCTGGTTCGTGAGGAGTCAGGCGCAGCTGCGCTGTTCAATCAAGAGCTGTCGGTCGTGCTTGTCGGGCGCGATGTCCTCAGGCTGCGAAGTGAATCTTTAGTTAGCGGCGTGGGTTGGTTGGAGCCCGTGCTGAGCGGGCAATTCGATGGATCTGCGACTCACTTAGACGAGGCGATCGCAGGCATTGAGCCGGAGCTCATGGATGAGACCCGTGCT
>JAPKBY010000202.1 GCA_028823185.1 Planctomycetota bacterium | reverse complement strand
CAACAATCATACCCCTGCAGCAAATTTACTGCTTGGGAGCCTTGAGGGCTCAAAAACGGCTCTGAGCCGTCAATCAGAGGAGGTCCCAGAGCCACCTACGAGCAGGAATCCGACAGCAAACAGTCCCATTCCGCCCAGGAGGCCGTAAATCTCGACCCACATCGAGTCCAAAGAGCTCGAGATCTGCACTGCTCCCATACTGAGTGAGAGTCCAACAAAGACCACAAAGAGCCCGAGCGCCTGCAGGGCTTTGCCTATTCGATGTCTCATATTGTTCTCCCCTCTCGCTCTCCTCGACCTCTCAAAGCTCCGAGTGCCGCCTCTACGAGGCGCGCAGGGGTGATCGTCGAGTTGTCAGCGTCTGGTCGATAAGAGCACTGATCTGGAGTGGTCGACACGACCTTCTCTCCCATGCCATAGAGCTCGATCTCTTGTGCAGAGGTCGGCGCGAAGAAGGCAACGACTGACACGCGACGAGCGATCGCGACATGAAGACAGAGGCTGTCCGATGTGATGATGAGATCACAGCGACTGACGAGCGCAGCGAACTCATGAAGGGAGTTGGCTGATCCACTGCTCGCCGCTGTGAGCCCTTGCGAGCGCAAGCCCTCGAGGATCCGCGCGCTCCGCGCCTCCTCTTCCTTGCCACCGAGCACGAGAAATGCGACCTCATCGTTCAAGCGCTTGGACAGGGACGTAGCGGCCTCAACAGTGCGCGCCTCATCGACCTGCTTTGATGGCCATCTTGCTCCGGAGCCTGTGTTCAACCCAACAACGAGCTTCACGCCCTGCAGTCCCTCTGTTGCCCAGAAGCTAGCCGCGCGTCTCTCCGCATCTTTGGGCAGAGGAAGGTCTGGCCTCCCCTCTTCCACACCAGCCATCGAAGCCAAGAGCTCCGGGTGCGTGCGTTGATTCTCAATCTTTAGCTCATCCGCGCGCTCCTTTCCAAAGCGTGAGATCAAGCTCATGTCGAACCAAGCGCGGGCCTCCACTGTGTAGTCAACAGAGCCCGCTTCATCGATGAATGCGCCGACGAAGCGCTCTGTCTTCACTGAACACGCGACGCGGCAACAAGCCTCCTCTTCATCCAAGGAGACGACCAATGAGAAGCTGCGTCCGCTGAGCACCTCGATCGTGGACTCTGGATCCTCAAGGTCGAGGACACAGGGCTCGACGACACCAGGCCAACCATCGATCAAGGGAGCAGCTCCCGCTGCCACGACCCAAGTGATACGAGCCCCTGGATAGCTCTTCAGCAAGCCGGGGAGCAGCGCGGTCGTGCGCAGCACGTCGCCCAAGGCGCCGATCTTCACGATCAAGATGGAATCAACAGCAGTCATCGAAGCGAGAGCCTAACTTCCGGCCTAGCCTCCGCCCACGGCTAGGATCAGGTCTAGCTGATCTCCGTCCCATAGATGGCTGTCTAGATCGACTCGTTCCCCATCACGCCAGGCAGTGACGATCGCCTCTTCCTTCACGAAGAGCATGTCTTTGACCCCTACATGCTGCCTTGAGAGCACGACGAGCGCATCTCGCAGCGTCACAGGGAAGTCAATCGGGACCTCCACTGAGCCACCAAGCGCCCGCCTGATCCCTCCAGTGCCCGAGAAAAAAACAGCCCCTCTGCCGCCAGCACCAGCGGCCTGCTCTTCGGGGAGCTCCTCTATTCCGAGCGCCATCTGCCAGCGAAGGACCTCGTGAGTTCCGATGCTAGCTGCGACCTCAGGGCACACAGCGCCCACCGCATCGAGCCCTCGAAGCGCCCGGTATTCTTCCCAAGGCTCAGCGAGCTTCGCCTCTGGAAGTGACTCGAGACTGCCCGTCAGCTCACGCGCGATGAGGCAGAGTGATGCGCCTCGTGCCAAGAGCTCTTCAGCTGGGTCAGCGCCCGCGCTGCTCCCTAAGAGGCGCGCTGCGAGCTCTCCTAACTCCATCACTCCATCGGCCAAGACTCCGGCCGCGGAGAAGGCGCAGAAGCCTGTCGAGTCTAACCCAGCGACAAAGTTCTCATGCCACCAGACGAGCCGCCCTTTCTCCGCTGAGTCGGCCGGGTCTAGACCGCGCCCCGAGAGCTCGAGCGGCGCGAGGAGCTCTCGCGCACGCTCACGGGGAACTCCTCCTTCTAAGAGAAAGGCGAAGGTGCGCATCGGCTCTGCGCCTCGAGCCGCGACCTCTGCGGCAAGAGCTCCTCCCACCCCATGCCGTGGCCTCACCGCCTCACCTTGAGCCGTAGGTGTCACCTGTCCGAAACGCGACGCTAACGCTCGCGCCCCAACAGCGAGCGACCACCCTGGGCCAGCGCCCATCGCCAACTCTTTGAGGGCGCGAGTGAAGTCCCCGACTTCCCCTAAGCGTGGGCCGCCTTCACAGAGCCCTTGCGCTTGCGCTCGCGCCATCACAGCCAAGGCGGCGCCGGCCTCTTTCGCATCCACTCCAGCTTGATCACAAGCAGCCAAGACCTGTCGCGTCTCAGCTGGATCCACTAATCCGAGCGCGCTCCCCAAAGAATCCAACGCGTTAAAGCGCGCGCCACCTCGCTCCCCGTCCGGAGACTCAAACACCCATCCGCAGGGCGTCGGGCACCCAGCACATCCGCGCAGGCTCACTCCACGAGAGACTCCCTCGCTAGCGAGCGCCTTCGCAGCTGCCTGATCTGCTAGATCATCGTGTCCGAGGCTCGCTTCAAAGGCGCGCTCAAAGGAGCCTCCAGCGCCGCGCTCTCGCAGCCGCGGTGAGCTCTGCAAGAGCGCCGTCCAATCTTCAGCTTCCTGTTCTGGAGTCACCTCTGGCGCCTCGACGACGATGGCCATCACTCCCATCGCCGCGAGCGTGCACCCCAGCCCACCTCGACCCACAAAGCTCGGCGGGTCTTCCCCTACGGCCAAGTTTGCAAAGCTAACGCCGCGCAGCGCTGCGGGCCCGACGGCGAGCCTGCCCGCGTCAGGATATGTGCTCTCTAAATGACCTAAGAACGCACCTAAGGTTTCTTGCGCACTCTCGACCTCCCAACGCACTGTCCCAGCCTCCTCGATGACCAGCACTTGGCTCAGCGAAGGCGCGCGACCACGTAAGACCACGGCGTCAGCAACACTCGCGAGCCTGCGCCCCAGACTCCCTCCGACCGAGCCCTCAGCGATCCGGCCCGTGTAAGCTCCCAGGCCACAAACGCTGAGCCGCGCAGCCGTGGGCACCCCTCGACGCACAGCCTCACCAACGGCCAGAACGAAGGGCGGCGGCTCCTCTGAACGCGCAGCATCGGCTTGCAAGGCCCAAGCCAGCGCGCTGCCAGACCACGCTGCGACTCTCTCGAGCTCTGGCCACTGGCTCGAAAACACTCCTAGACTCACCTCTTGAGTCTCGAGATTGATCTCAAGGACTCGCGGACGGCTGCTCATCTTGACCGGTCGGCTTGGATTCTTAAGCGGTGTCTTCACTTGGGCGCTAGGCTGTCCATCTTGCGTCGTTTCTTACCTCGGCGCGACTCCACACCGTGCGTGACTCCTTTCCTATCGGCCGGGTCTTCAACATTGAGATCCGCGTCCACTATCTGTTTCCGCTGATCCTCGCCTTCTTGGTCGCGACTGCGGAGTCCCCCCTCATGGCGCTCTTCCTCGTCCTGATGCTCTTTGGGGTCGTCTTCTTACATGAGCTCGGACACAGTCTCGCCGCTCAGGCCTTCGGGATCCAAGTACTAGATATCACCTTCTGGCCCTTAGGTGGAATGGCTCGGATGGCCGATCTGCCTGAAAACCCGCGAATAGAAGGTCTCGTGGCGATCGCAGGGCCCGCCGTCAACGGCGTTCTCTTCACGGCAGGCCTCATGGTTCACCTGCTGTTAGGCCTCCCGCTCGTCGGAAACTCCATCCCAGGCTATTTCGTCGCCATCAACCTCATGATGGGTCTCTTCAACCTCATACCTGCCTTCCCCATGGACGGCGGACGCATTCTCCGCGCCTGGCTCGCGCGCAAGAGGGACTGGTTAGATGCGACAGAGATAGCCGTACAGATCGGCCGCGCATTCGCCCTCGGCATGATCATCTTTGGTTACTGGCTGACGGGTGGTTGGGTCATGCCCTTCATCGGAGCGTGGGTCTGGTGGATGGGCGCGCGCGAGCTCTGGCATGTGCGCATGAAACACAAGGCCCGCGCAGCCTATGAATCCACCATGTGGCCGGGCAAAGAAGGGGGCAGAGGCCTCACGCTAAAAGACCTCGGTAAGATCGAAGACTATCGCGGTCAACTCAAAGACTATAAGCCCCGGGATTAAGGCCTAGGTCGACCGCCCTCGGGGAACTGTTCGCTATACAGCCCCAAGCCCAGGCCGCCAGACACGGGGATGACAGTCCCTGTCAGATAGCCTGACTCACTCGAACAAAGGAAGGCGATCACTCTCGCGATCTCATCCAC
>JAPKBY010000201.1 GCA_028823185.1 Planctomycetota bacterium | reverse complement strand
GCCTCGAGCCAGGCCGCCTCAAAGACGCGGGAGACTCCATCGAGATCCTTATGGAGGCTAGCGGACCATCCTAGCTCTTCTGCTAGTGCCAGGACGCGCGGCCCTTGCAGGTGTCCAAGCTCCACGAGAAGACTCCCGTCTTTCGCCAAGAGATCTCGCCCTCCCTCAAGCAGCGCCCGCACCCAATGGTCCGGATCACCTGAAGGAGCAAAGAGCGCACCATCTGGTTCATAATCGCGAACCTCAGGGGCGAGCGAAGCAGCCTCTCCGGGTTCCACATAAGGAGGGTTGGAGACGATCATGTCTAAGGGCGAACCACGTTCCATGACGACTTCCCGCAGCCCTGCGACTCCGTCTGCGACTCTGAAGTCCACCTCCGCCTCAAGCAGCTGCGCGTTCTCCCGCGCGACCTCCACAGCCTCTTCTGAGATGTCTGTCGCCCACACACGCGCGTCCGTGAGCTCGAGCGCGAGAGTCACCGCGAGGCAACCGCTCCCAGTACCCAAGTCTGCTAGAGCGACCTCGCCCGAAGACTTAGCGCCAATCTCACGAGCACGATCCACGATGAGCTCAGTCTCCGGCCTCGGGATCAAGACGCCAGAGCGGACGACAAAGTCGCGGCCATAAAACTCGCGCTTGCCGGTCACATAAGCGGTGGGTTCATGACGGCCGCGACGCACGAGCAGCTCACGAGCCCTGCTGAGCTCAGCTTCTGTGATGGGGCGGTCCAGCTCGCAATAGAGCTGCAAGCGATCGAGCCCGAGGGCGTGTCCGACCAAGAGCTCGGCATCCAGCCGCGCCTCTTCGACGCCCTTGCGCTCCAAGAATTCACGCGCCATACGCAACATCTCGCGCGCCTCTGAGGGCGGCGTTTGCGCACCAGGTGATTTAGCTCCGCTCGCGCTCAAAGGGCATCAGCCTTTCTTGAGGGGCGGCACCTTCTGGCCAGACTTCCGGGCGAGCCGCCTGGCCTCAATCGCGGCCTTCTTCTTAGCCTCTCCTTCCTTCTTCGCCTCCATCATCGCGAGAACTAAGGCCCTGACACCTTGGAAGCTGGCCACCAGCGCCACTAAGCCGCCGATGATCGCGAGTAATGTGAGGAGGCTTTTATCGGGAGAAGCAATGGCAGCCGCGACCATAAAAGGGCTTCCAAACAAAGGGACACTGAAAGCGAAGGCGTAGAGCGGGTTGAACCTACCTCCATGCTGATAGCCGACGATGTGAGCCCAGGTGAAGCCAGCGCCTACGAGCGAGAGCTTCTCTAACAAGAGGCCACCACTGAAGTCGCCAGTGACGAGCGGGGCGAGTCCGACACAGCTAACTAAGAGCCCGAGTATGACGCCTTTCCCTGGGCCACCCTTCGCCAAGCCCTTCTGAGATCGAAGTAGAATAGCATCGAGCTGTGATTGAATCGCGATCCAACAACCAAGCGCGCAGATGAGCTTCTCTCCGAGCTCCATCGCAAAGGCCCCGGTCGAATTCCCCCAAGGCAGCAAGCAGGCTAAGAAGAGATATTGCGCAGCCTTGAGCTGCATCAGAGGTGCGCGCTCTAGCTCACGCTTCGCGGGTCCCTTTGCTTGACGAGCCGCAGGCTCCGGTGCGCTAGCCTCAGCGCCTGCAGGGGCTGTCGCTGCGTCACCTGCGAGAGCTGCCGCAGCGACCACGCTAGCTGCCACAGCAGCATCACCTTCGGAGGCGCCGCTCTCGGGCTCATCACTAGCGAGCTCTTCTGCAGGAGCAGGGCTGAGCACTTCCTCGATCAAGCCATCCTCTGCAGGGGTCTCCTCAACAGCCGCAGGCTCGGGAACCTCTTCAAGAGCCTCCGGCTCGGGCAGGGGCTCCGGCTTCAAGATCTCAGGCATATCTGGCTGCTCGGGCACATCAAGCACAGGCTCAAGATCGGAGAGCACGGGCTCCAAAGGCTCAAGATCACCTCCATCGTGGAGAGGCTCTAGGTCAGCGCCATCGTGGATGGGCTCTAGGTCATCAAAACCGGGGATCTCGTTAGGAGTCATGAGTGAGGCGTGGAGTTAAAAAGGGGGATGACAGATAGTGTCATACCCCGGGCATTTCAGAGGTTGCGAATTCGCTCTTCACGTTCGAGGGCTGCGAGGGCCTCCATGATGGGCCCTAGCTTCCCTGCCACGACCTGCTCGAGCGAGAAGTTCTCTCCCAAGCGGTGATCTGTGAGCCTATTCTGAGGGTAATTATAGGTTCTGATTCGCGCAGATCGATCCCCAGTACCTACCTGCGATTTACGGGTCTCGGCTCGCTCAGAGTGGATCCTTTGCCGCTCCGCGTCCAAGAGGCGCGACTGGAGGATCCTCATGGCCTTCGCCTTGTTCTTGTGCTGTGACTTCTCGTCCTGGCAAATCACGACGGTGTCCGTGGGGAGGTGAGTGATCCTCACAGCAGAGCTGGTCTTGTTGACAGACTGTCCGCCAGGGCCACCTGCCCGCATCGTGTCGATGCGCAGGTCTTCATCGCGAATCTTGATCTCAGCTTCTTCGGCCTCCGCCAAGACCGCGACCGTCGCAGCAGAGGTGTGGATGCGCCCCTGAGTCTCTGTTTGCGGCACACGTTGAACACGATGCACGCCCGATTCAAACTGCATCAGCGCCCATGAGCCCTCTCCATGAATCGCAAAGACGACCTCTTTGAAGCCACCGACATCGGTGTGAGAGACCTCTAGGTCCTCCGTCTTCCAGCCCATCGAGTCGCTAAATTTCCGATAGATGCGGTAGAGGTCTCCGCTGAAGAGGCTGGCCTCATCCCCTCCAGTGCCCGCACGAATCTCTACGATGATCTTCGCTCGAAGGTCTTCCTTGTCCGTGACCAGGAAGCCCTTCGCTTCCTCTTCTAGCTCTTTCAGTTCGAGCTCTACCTGAGCCTGATCCTCGCTAGCGAGCTCTTTAAGGTCAGCGTCTTCATCCGAGTCATCGAGGACTGCCGTGTTCTCAGTGCTCCTCTCAATGAGTCCATTCAGGCGTTCGGAGAGGCTGTTCGCCTGCTCCAATTGCCCGTGCTCTCTCAAGAGATCCGGGTACGCCTTGGACGTAGCGACCTCTGGTCTAGAGATCTGCTCATTGAGCTCACGATAACGCAGCGCGCGTTCGTTGAGCTTGGCGACGATCGCAGGTGCGAGCTCCATATAAGTTCACGCGCTGCGAAGAGAGCGCACGACTTCCGTTGACCGGAGAGCGCCCGCGCAGCGCGACCCCTTACTTTTTATTCGCGGCAGCGGACAAAGCGTTCTCACCAAACTTCTTACGGAAGCGGTCGACACGCCCAGCTGAGTCAACGTACTTCTGCTTGCCGGTGTAAAAGGGATGGCAGTCACTGCAGATCTCAATCCGGATCTCAGGAACTGTACCGCCAGTCATGAAGGTGTGCCCGCAACCGCAGGTGACCTTGCACTCCATATACTTGGGATGAATATCTGCTTTCATTGCTCGTTCTCGATCGCTCTTAAGAGAGTGTTGGTGCTGGACTTTGTCAGCTTTGAACCGCGCTCCCGAGGGAGCAGTGAAGACCGTGATCGGCCTGATGATGTTGCTTGGAGCGGTCCTGAGGGCGAGAGAGAGTATCCGCGACAGCATAGCCCCGCAAGGATTCAACCGTCCGCAGCAGCCAAGAGTGTTCTAACAAGACCCACAGGGAGCCCAACGACGTTATCAAAGCCGCCTCCCTCAAGGCTACTGACGAAGGCGTCTGCGCTCTCCTGAATGGCATAACCGCCTGCCTTATCCTCCCACTCCCCTGAAGAGACATACGCCTCCACCTCCAGAGGGCTGATCTCCCGCATGGTCACCCAGGTGCATTCAGAGGCTGTAAGGGTCTTCCCGCCAGGGGCCACCACAACACAGACGCCAGTAATGACTGCGTGCCTAGAGCTGCTTAGCTCCGTAAGCATTTCACTGGCCTCCTCTGCGTCGAGCGGCTTCCCGAGCAGCTTCCAACCTCCGTCAAGATCAAGCGCGACCACGGTGTCAGCGCCGATCACGAGGGCTTCCTCTCCCTCATAGATCTCTGCGACGGCCTTCGCTTTGCGACGCGCGAGCTCCTCTGCGACCTCCGCTGGAGCTTCAAATGAGCCGTAGCTCTCATCAACCCCCGAGACTCTCACCTCGAAGTCGAGGCCTGCGTCTCCGAGCAGCTGCTTCCGGCGAGGCGAGGCTGAGGCGAGAACGAGTCGCCGCATCCTCAGGCTTTCTTAGTCTTCTTTTTAGCGGCAGGCTTCTTCGCTGCTTTCTTCTTGGCCGCGGGCTTCTTGGCTGCGGGCTTCTTGGCCGCTGCTTTCTTAGCCGCGGGCTTCTTGGCTGCTGCTTTCTTAGCTGCGGGCTTCTTGGCTGCTGTCTTCTTAGCCGCCGCCTTTTTGGCCGCCGCCTTCTTAGCGTCAGCCTTCTTGACC
>JAPKBY010000200.1 GCA_028823185.1 Planctomycetota bacterium | reverse complement strand
GACTCGAGCTTATCGATCTGTCGCATCTGACCTGCGACGACAGCGCTCAGCTCTTCAAAGGACTGCTCTTGGAAAGCAGAGCGGGTCTCGAGGTCTGTGATCCGCTCGCTCTCTGATTTGGGTGCGCCTGACATGCAGACACCATACGCCTCTCAGCGCCCAAGCCCATCAGCTAGCTTGCGTTGTCCCAACATTTTGAGGGCGCGCTGGAGCGTCGCCTTGTCTCGCTTGGGCCTCGCTAGCCACAAGCCGCCGGTGAGTGCGGTGGTGTCAGCGAGCTTCGAATCCCGATAGCGCAGCTTCTGCGCATCACGCATAACGAGGGGCGCAGCCTCTGGGCCAAAGTAGAGGCTGCACAGCCCGCCGCTCCCGTCAAAGAGCAGCGAGACCGGCATCGGCACCTCATGGTGCATCCCGATCGACTCCAAGAGGAAGAGCTGGATCACCCGCTCTTCGGCCGGGGTCATGCGCGCCGCGTGCTCTTCAAAGCCCAGCTCGCTGAGGAGCTCAAGCTCTGAGCCCGTGCCCCCGCGCCGCATCGGAATGACGCTGATGCCGCCCTTCTTGAGCTCTTCGCGATGGCCTCCTAAATCTCCCAGATAGCCTCGATCCTCATCGCTCTCTGGATCCCAGATAACGAGCAGCGCGCCGCGTTGCCCCGGCTGGGTCACGAGCGCTTCCAGAGAGACC
The DNA here is from genome assembly GCA_028823185.1 of Planctomycetota bacterium. Lineage (GTDB taxonomy): Bacteria > Planctomycetota > UBA1135 > UBA1135 > JAKVCE01. Next base: position 3,725 of record JAPKBY010000200.1, on the reverse strand, counting down.
TTGCCGCCACCCTCTGCCGGCAGCTCGAGCGCCTTCGCCGGCAGCTTGTCCACCAAGACGACGCGTGTGGCGCGTTCATGTGCGACCTCACGGGGCGGGGCGCCGCGACCGGCGAGGAGAGAGGCGGCGGGTCGCTCCCAGCTCATGGCGTCCTGGCCTCGCGCGATCTTCCAGCGCCCAGCGGCGAGTCCCTCGTGCCGTTCCACCTCTCCATCAGGCCAGCGCACCTCGACCGCTTTGATCGAGGTCGCGCCCAGGCCAAAGTGCAGATGCTGTGATGATTGCCCGAGCAGTCCCTCGCCGGCGTATTTGGTGCGGGTGAGGACCTTCCCATCGCTGCGCTCGACTCGCACGCGCGCGCCGACGCCGCCCGTATTGGGTGCGGGGTGTGAGAGCTCGAGGGTGAGTGAAGCGCCCTTCGCGGCCCCTGTTCCGCGCAGCAGCCTGAGTCGCGGCCCTGTGCGATTTCGGAGCAAGAGATCGAGCGTTCCGTCTGAGTCCCAGTCGAGCGCGCTCGCGATGCGGCCGTCGTCGAGGAAGTCTGTGCCGCTGGCGTAGGAGGTGTCGACGAACTCTCCGCCGCCGATGTTCATGTAGGCGTAGTTGCGCTCATTCCCTGCCCAGGAGTAGCCCTCCCACTGCGAGAGGTGACCGAGCGCTTGCCAGGAGTCGCGATACGCTGCTGTCGACGCCCCAGAATCCGGCGAGCTCGCGACGAGTTCACGCCAATAGAGGCTCGCGAGCTCGTCTCCCCGATCACCGGACTGGAAGCCGTTCGGCACATAGAGGTCGGGCCAGCCATCGTTATTCCAATCGCCGAAGATCGCGCCCCAGGACCAGCCGCCGATCTCCACGCCGCTCTTTGCGCCGCGGTCGCTGAAGGCTCCGCCGCCCTCACCGAAGAGCAGCGAGTTGCCGCCGGCGTGCATCCGATAAGCGCCCAGCTCTCCGGCCCCTCTCCTGAAGCGGCTCATCTCAGCGATGCGCGCGCCGGTGGGTGTGTGCATATTGCTGACGTAGAGATCGAGCTCGCCGTCGAGGTCACAGTCAGCGATGGAGAGCCCCATGCCCGCGGCGGGGTTGAGCGCGCCCTTGGCTGCAGCGGCGTCTGTGAAGTGTCCGTCCTCGTTCAGATAGAGCTGGTTCGAGCCATAGTCATTGACGACATAGAGGTCTTGATCGCCGTCTTGGTCATAGTCATCGAAGACCGACATATAGGTGAAGCGATCGACGTCAGCGAGGCCGACGGCTTCTGCGCACTCGACGAAGCTGCGGCCGCCCTCGTTTCTCCAGTAGAGGTTGCGCGCGCCGTTCGTCGCCTCGTGATAGGGCGAGGGCACGCCGCCCGAGAGCTCTGCGTGCGGATAGCGGCAGCAGAAGAGATCGAGGTCGCCGTCGTCGTCCCCATCTCCAGCCGAGATGGAGTAGATCGGTGATTTGCCGGGGCCGTCGAGTGGACGCCTGTCGTGAAAGCGACCCTTGCCATCGTTCCAGCACAGCGCGACCTCTGCGCCCTTAGCCAAGGCGAGGTCTAGATGTGCGTCACCGTCGAGATCGACGAAGATCGCGCCGCGTGTGGTGTCGAGGAAGCCGACCTGTGCTGCGGCCGTCGCGTCTTTAACAGCGCCGTCTTCTCCGCGTACGAGGAGGCGGTTGGGTTGGGAGCCGAGCTGCGAGAGGTAGACATCTTCCCAGCCATCGCCGTCGACATCACCGACGGCCATGCCGAGGAGGCCTGCGAAGAAGAAGCTCACCTTCACATCTGTGCGTTGGTGGTAGGCGTCGTTCCCGAGGGCGAGCTCGCTCTCGAAGAAGGAGAGATCACCAAAGACTGCGTCGGTCACATCTTCGAAGGCGGGCTCATCACAAGCGACCTCAGTCGCGGAGAGCAGCTCGACTTCATGCAGGACGGGTGCGCTCGCGCTGCCGCCCCAGCGGCAGCTCCAAACGGCATCTCGTTGAGTTCGCGCCGCGCCTTCCTCGGAGCCGAAGCGCAGGAGAACGCGTGTTCGACCAGCGCTCCCGCTCCACTCGGCTTGATCGATAGCGAGCGAGCGCAGACCATCGGCGACGAGTGCGTGAACATGTTCACGGAGCACGCGCTCAGCAGCTTGTGCGAAGACCTCATCCGGCCACTCCTCCATGGAGGGTTCATAGCGCGCTGTGATCGCTGCGCCTTTCGGAGAGAGCGAGGCACCGCGTCCGGGAAAGCCCTGCTTGAGCGGGGTCTTGGGCTCTGTCTTCGCGTCATCGCCAGAATGCCACCTCTCGGCGCGAGCGCTCAGCGTCTCCGAGCTCTCCCCTGCTGTCCATTGCTGAACTGAATAGGGTGCGTCATCAAAGACAGTCTCTGCGCACGGAGCGAGCGCGGCGCCCCAGTTAATGGCCACCGTCTCTTCTCCGCCGCCACAAGACGCGAGGCCTAGTAACAACGGCCACTTAACAGGAAGGAGCCTCATCAGATGTGACGCCATTCAGCGCCAACTTCCACCTTACAGCGGCTCACTCAAACCGGTGCCATACACAATCTTCACGCTCCCACCTAAAAGCCAGAGGCTCGGTCTAGTTTCGGGAATAGGCCATAGAGCGCGTGGGCCGATGGTCTCGTGGTGTCCCTCTTCTATTCGCAGAAGGTCACTCGCAGGACGTTGGTCAGGTTGTAGCCAACCCAGCCTCCACCATTAGACCTTGCTGTCTCTTGACCACTCCTTGCTGTCTCTTCACCGCTCCATCAACGTCCTCCGAAGCCGAGATTCGCTAACGCTTACTCCCCAAACAAAGCCTCGCCCCAGAGCTGGGTCTGAAGGCAGAGGATGGCAGCGCTGACGTTGTAGACGCGGCCGCCCCAGCCAGCCGAACCCGCCTTGTTCCGAACGCAGAGGTCCTCCCAGCTCCCCTCCACACAGCCCTTCGAGAGCTGCAGGTCATCCAGAGCGGTCTCCACACCCTTCAACATGTCCTTACCCAAGCCCTTCTTGTTCGGATAGGTCGCCAAGTTCGTGAGGAACCACGCGAAGAGGTCGGCGTCACCAGTCTTGTTCTTCTTCGTAGGAACTAACTTCAACATGCGCTCCTCACACAGCTCGCCAATCTCTCGCTCATCGCCCGTCGCGATACGCTCTATTAACATCGCTGCGGCTGTCGGTGCGTCTCCGAGCGTAGAGACAGACCCGGAAGACGAAAAGATCTGGAAAGGGCTGGGTCGGTTGACCTCAGAGATCGCGTGGTTCCCGTCAGCCATCCACAGCTGACGCATCAGCTCCATCGCCTCCTCCATCACACCAGAAGGGATCTCAATAAGACCGATCTGCTCCGCACGCTTGAGCGTGATGAGCGCCATGGCAGTCGGCTCGCTGGCGCCCTCCTCCCAGTAGTGGTCCCTCAGCTCGTAGTCATAAGCTCGGCCAAAGCCCCACGCCCAGCCGCCGTCCTTCCTCCTCAACTTGAGGAGACTCTCCGCCCCCTGCTTCGCTGCGAGCTCTACCTTTGGGTCCTTGATGCTCGCCGCCGCCTCGACCAACGCCAAGACAGGGAAGATGCGCTCCGTCAAACCAGAGTAGTACTGCCATGCGCTCTCATCTTTCGCGTCCGCCTTCGGGGGCAAGAACTCCATCAAGAGGAACCCCAAGGCGCGCTCGACCGTGTCTCGATAAGGACCATCGACGCCCGGATGGTGCCCCTCACCCAAAAACGCGAGGAGACCCATTGAGGTGCAGACCAAAGAG
>JAPKBY010000199.1 GCA_028823185.1 Planctomycetota bacterium | reverse complement strand
GCGCACACCAAAAAGCGCGGAGAGGAAGACGGCCAGGCCATTCAAATCATCACGCGCCTCTCCACCGAGTTCAAACGCTCGGGCCCGAAGGACAAGAAAACGATCATAGCTGAGATCACGCGAGCCATGCGGGTCAGGCGCCCCACCGCTCGGGATGGCACACGACCACGGCAGCTCTTCCTAGAGGGCGCAAAGATCCTAGGTGGGCTCGCGCCCGACTCTGTGGACGCGCTCGTTCGACTCGCCGGCGACCGGAACCACAAGGATGACCACGCGGTGCGCGTCGCCATCCTCACAGCCCTAGGGAAGACGAAGGACAAGAAGGCCGTGAAGGTGCTCACGAAAGAGCTCGACGAGTTTCATGCGAAGGTACAAGCGGGCGCAGCCGAGGCTCTCGGTCAGTTCAATCACCTAGACCACAAAGGTCGCAAGGCGATCTTTGAAGACCTCTTGAAGCTTCTCATGAGCGCGCAAGCTGACAACCAATCAGATCCGAACAGTTCGACGAGTGCAGATCGTTGGCGTCGTGTCTCAGGACCGTGTCAACGCAGCATGGCGAAGCTCTCCGGCACCAACGAAGGCAGCGCCAATAACTGGCGACGCTGGTGGAACAAAAACAAGACTAGAAACTGGGACAAGCGTTGAGCCATCAGCCACTCCCTGTCCTTGCCCGACTACGAGAGTGGTTAGAGGCGGAGGGGATCCGATATGAGCTCTTCGAGCACGGGCCGACTCGCACCTCTGAAGAGAGCGCAAAGGCGCGCGGAGAGAAGCTCTCAAACGGCGGAAAGGCCCTACTCCTCAAAGTCGACAAGGACTTTCAACTCTTCGTCATGCCTGCTGACAGGCGCCTCGACTCTCGGGCCGTCAGGGAGAGACTCGGAGCCCGTCGCATACGCTTCGCCTCTACAGAGGAGCTGAGCGAGCTCACAGGGCTCGTCCCTGGAAGCGTCCCTCCCTTTGGTGAACCGCTCCTCCCATTCCCTCTCAACCTCGACGAGGGCATCCCGAGGAATGAACGCATCGCCTTCAACGCGGGCTCACTCGAGCACTCTTTCAGAATGAGCGTCGAGGATTATCTCTCCTTGGCTCGCCCGGAGAGGACCTTCAAACTCTCCACTTGAGCCTCTCCAGCTGAGAACTACGCCCACTCAGCCAGTATGAGAAATGCGGAGTATCCTTAGAGGACCCCCCTCTAGATGCTCCACCTCCTCCTGACAATCGCCCTCCTCTCCCCGGCAACCGCGCAAGACTCCCCGGGGCTCTTCCGCGACCTGAGCCTAGACGAAGCCATCAACGCCAGCCGCGAGGAAGGAAAGATTGTCATGCTCGACGCGGTCACTTCATGGTGTGGACCTTGCAGGCAGATGGAGTTAACGACATGGCGTGATGCGGAACTCGTCCCTTGGCTCAAAGAGCGCGCCGTCTGCATCAAGCTAGACATGGACGAACACAGCGATGTTAAGAAGCGCCTCGGAATCCACGGATATCCAACCATGATCGTCTTCCGTGACGGCGTCGCCTTCGAACAGCTCCTCGGTTTCAAAAGCGCTGACCAAATCAAGGCGTGGATCGCTGGGGTTGAGCGTGGGTCGACCGATGCCGCGCGGCTCCTAAAAAGAGTGCGAGGCTTTGCAGAGATGAAGACTGAGGATGTCGACTTCTTTGAGCGCCGGGCGGTCGCCGAGAACCTCCTCAGCCACGGCCAAAAGAAGGCCGCAGCGGAAGAGCTCCTCTGGCTCTGGAACAACATCCCTCTTCATGCGCCTGAGCTCGCCTCCTGGAGGTGGGATGTTTTACCTAACGAACTCGGCCGCTTAACAGGTGAACTCGAGAGCGTCTTTGCCCGCATCGCGACACAGCGCCTGGCGCTGCGTCCGCTCACGAGCAGCCTCCCGAGCATCACCAAGCTGAGAGATTGGATCGAGCTCAACAGCATGATCGGCGACAACACTGCGACGGTGATTTTCTGCAGCGCGGCTCTAGAGGTTGACGCAGGTCGTCGCCTAGTTAGGAGGCTGAGCGCCCGCCTGTTCGACCTGTTCTTTGACTTTGGCGACCACAGGGCTGCTGGCCTCGTCCTCACTGATCCAGTCGTGAAGGCGAAGCGAACCCTAGCGTGCCTGACCTCTCCTCAACAAGCTCGGCTCAAAGAGAGCGATGCGTCCACGCCTCCTGGCGCGGACCGGCCATCGGCTACTCTGAGCGCTCCTTCACGGGCGGGCTTGCAAGGCCTCACAGACGCTGAGAAGACTCTAAAGCTGCGACGCATGATGGAGGCAGACATGCGCCGCACGATCTCTCGTCGCTATGGCGCCCTGCTCGCCGCCGGCCGTGACAGAGAAGCCACAAAGATCGCCGAAGCCCTGCTCTCCCATCTCGATGACGATCTCTCCCGAATCGCGCTGGTCAAAGGGGCGCTCACCGCTGGAGAGGGACAAGAGCACGCAGAGCGCCACAAGGCGTGGCTAGAGGACAGCCTCCGATAGCGGACTCAGGCCTTCAGGGGCGTGGCTGTGAGCTTCGTCGTTGAGCCAGAGAGCAGCAGCGTCCACACAAAGGCCACCGTGCTCCCCAAGGGGACATACCAAGGCCAAGCCAAGACTCTGACAGCCCCAGACTCCTCCATTGGGCTGAGCACTCCATGAGCGGCCAAGTACCAGGTCCCACACACGCCAAAGATGAGCGCCATGGCCCGCATCAAGCTGCGCTCACTCGTTGTCTTCCACCAATAGAGCACTAGCGCAGCTCCAGCGCACTGCACGATGAGCACAGGAGAGACTCCAAGGCGCCCTCCCCAGTCTTGATGCGAAGTGACTGCGAACACAGCGAGCACCGAGAGCGCAGAGGAGACCGCGTAGCCCCGCGCATCCGTCTTGATAGGCAAGAAGGAGAGCAAGAAGCCAGCGAGCAGCGCGCCGCCCGTGTAGCTAGCCATGGCGAGGGCTAGGTCCAAGATCGAAGCATAGCTCTCGGCGAGGACATCGATCCCGACCGCTGCAAAGCCAAGCACGAGGCTCCAGAACACCACCAACTTCCTCGAATCTGAGAGGTCGTTCGGGCTCTCGACGCCTCGTCTTAAGACGGAGAGGCTAGTTTGAGAGAGAGCCGCCACGATGGAGTCCAAGCTAGAGATCGCCGCCGCCAGAGCGCCAGCGACAACGAGGCCTTTGAGGCCTGTTGGGATCGCCTCTACGACAAAGATCGGGAAGAGTCGATCTGCCTTCTGTGCGTAGAGACCGCTCGCGACTTCGCTCATCGCGTGCTCTTGGTAATAAGCCCAGAGCCCGACACCGACGATCGCGACCAGCACCGTGACGAGCATCGCCGCGTAGCTTGCTAAGACTGCCTTTCGAGCGTCACGAACATCACGACAGCAGAGCACTCGCTGAGCGAGGAGTTGATCCGTTCCATAGAAAGCGACACCTCCCCAGGTCGAAGCAATCAACGCGGCCCAGAGCGTATATGGGGCAGAGAAATCAAAGCGGAAGTCAAAGAGCTTCAGCTTCCCTTCCTGCCAGCCCGTCTCTAGCGCGCCTACAAGGCCACCTTCTACCGCCCCGCTCACAGTCCAAAGCGCTGCAGCGATCCCAGCGAGAAAGAGCAGGAAGAGGATCGCATCCGTCCAGACAACGGTCGCTATGCCCCCCATGAGAGTCCAAGCCATCGCGACCACGACGATGACAGCGACGGCCACAGAGAGCGGTGAGATCCCGATCTGCGCAGAGCACCAGGCGAGCTCATCAGCCAGCAGCACCTCGAGCACGACCGCGGTGAGGTAGACCCTCGCGGACTGCCCGAGGACACCCCCGAGCGTAAACAGCGCCGTCGCCGTGCGACGGACTCCCTCTCCCAGCTTGGCGCCCATGTAGTCATATGGGCTGAACACCTCGCGCTCGTAATACGCCGGCACAAGGAACCAGGCGATCAACCCCCGAGCAAAGAATGAACCGAAGAGACCGATCTGAAGATAGGTCCAGTTGCCGCCATCGCGTGCGACCACTGAGGGCAGGCTGATGAAGGTGACCGCACTTATCTCAGTGGCGATGATAGAGGCCGCGACGGCGAACCAAGGCAAGCGCCTCCCGCCGAGGAAGAACTCTTTCAAGGTAGAGGGTCGGCCGGCAGCTCGATGGCCAACCCAAGTTGTAAAGAAAAGCAGACCGCAGACGACGGCCCAATCGACCCAAGAGAAAGACCCGCTCATCGCTCTTGCTCCGCAGCATAGATAACTGCACCCACAGCAGGTGCAGCCCTGAAGTCAGAGGCGATGATCTCCACCCCCTCACACCGAGAGCGCAAAGAACTCAAACGCGACGGTGCCTGCGAATAGAGCCTCCCAAGCGCCTGAGCGAGCACGACACACTCCAACTCCAACTCACGACTCAAGAACCACTCTCGCGCTCGATTCATGAGCACCAAGAGA
>JAPKBY010000198.1 GCA_028823185.1 Planctomycetota bacterium | reverse complement strand
GTGACCGAGCGCGAGCGCATGTACATCGACTCCCTCGCAGCCTTCTACGAGGTCGAGGGCGAAGAGACGCCGAAGCGCTTCCAGGAGCTCGAAGAGAAGAAAGAGGAGGAAGAACGTGAGGCGCGCGACAAGCGCGAGAAGTCACGCGCCAAGGACCTCACCAAGGCCTACGCAGAGATCCTCTGGGAGTTTCCAGACGACCTAGAGGCCAAGGCCTTCTCCGTGAATCGCCTGTGGCTCAACGAGCGGCTCGGCGTCCCGATCAGCGGTCGCCAAGCGAATGAGGCCATCCTCCAGCAGATCTTCAGCGTTAAGCCCTATCACCCAGCCCACCACTACCGCATCCACCTCTGGGACAAAGAAGAGTCCGCGAAGCGCGTCGTCGACTCCGCCCTCACGAGCGGGCTGAGCAACCCCACGATCGCACACATGTTTCACATGGGCGGCCACATCTTCGAGCGCCTCGGCAGGCACTCCGACGCCGCTTGGCAGCAAGAGGCCTCTGCCCGCATCGACCACGCCCACATGATGCGCGACTGGGTCCTCCCTGATCAGATCCACAACTTCGCCCACAACAACGAGTGGCTGACCCGCAGCCTGCGCCACCACGGCCGGGTGGCTGAGTCCGTCTCCCTGGCGAAGAACATGATCGAGCTGCCGCGCCACCCCGACTTCAACACCCTCGAAGACGGCAGCGCCAACTACGGCCGCCGCCGCCTGCTGGAGACCCTCTCGCTCTATGAGCAGTGGCAAGAGCTCGTCGAGCTCACCGACACGCAATACCTCGACGTCTCCGACGAACCCAAGGACCGCGCCGAGCGCGCCCATCGCCTCGCCAAATCCCATGCCTACCTCGGAAACTGGGAGTCCTTCGACATTGAGCGCGACGCCCTCCAGACAGCGCTCGGTGAGGCGAAGAGCCAGCGCGTCACTGAGATGGAAGGAGCCGAGTCAGGCGTCCGCGAAGAGGGTGGTGACCGCAAGAAGATCCACGAGGCCATGAGCGACGTGCTCGATGAGTACCAGCCCACTCTAGATGACATCCACGACCAGCTCGAGTCCCTCGACGCCCTGCGCAAAGTCCTCACCCACGAAGAGGTCACAGAGAACCTCGAGGTCTTGAAGAAGCGCGGCTTCGAGAAGGCGCACCTGGCGCTGCTCTACATCGGGGCCGGCGAGGGTGAGAAAGCAGAAGAGCTCGCCCGCGAGGCGGCCAAGGACAAGGATGGGCACCTCTACCCGAAGGCGACGCTCGCCCACATCCTCTACCTCTCTGGCAAGACCGAAGAGGCCTTGGAGCTCTTCGACGAGCTGCGCGCCTGGACCTCTCGCACCGACCTCTCTCTCCCCGCGCTCGCGCGCCTCGCGCCCCTCGCAGCAGAGCGAGAGCTCCCAGAAGACTGGCGTCCGGAGGCTCAATTCGCCGAGGACATCCCTGCCGAGGCGCGACCCGATCTCGACACCCTCGGCCCCGTGCGCTGGACGCCCATCGAGGCGCCGGGCTGGAAGCTCCCTGACGGGATCGGCGGCGAGGTCTCCCTCGCCGACTACCGCGGTCGCCCAGTGATCGTGATCCTCTTCCTAGGCTTAGGCTGCGTGCACTGCATCGAACAGCTCACGGCCTTTGGCCCGGCCTATGAAGAGTTCACAGATCGCGGCATCGAGATCGTCGCAGTCGGCACCGACGCACCTGACATTCTCGAGGCTGGAGTCGGAGAGGACGGCGAAGGGGCCTACCCCTTCCCGCTCGCAGCGGACCCCGAGCTCGATCTCTTCAAGAGCTGGCGCGCCTATGACGACTTTGAGGAGGTGCCGCTGCACGGCACCTACCTCATCGACGGCGCTGGACGCCTCCGCTGGCTCGACATCTCCTTCGAGCCCTTCCTGGACTGGGAGTTTCTCCTGAAAGAATCAGAGCGTCTGCTCGGGCTTCCAGGCCCTGAGGCGCTCACAGAAGCTCGATAAGAGGTTCTCTTTGAGGGCTCAGCGCCACCTCCCGTTGAGCCCAGCCGTCATCGCAGATAACATGCCCCCCTAATTCCGGGCACGAGGCCTGGAAAACAGCCCCCTCACCGAGCTTCCTATGAAGATCATCGCCTGCATCAAGCGCGTCCCTACAACAGACGCGCAAGCCAAGATCGACGGCAACGCAACCAGCCTCGACACAGGCTCCTTCCAGTACACGAGCTCCTTCTACGATGAGCTCGCAGTCGAAGAAGCCGTCAAGACCAAGGAGAGCCTCGGTGGAGAGGTCACTGTCTTGACCCTCGGCCCTTCTGCCTCCTCCAAAGAAGTACGCGAGTGCATCGCCAAAGGCGCTGACGCCGGCGTGATCCTCACAGATGATGACTGGCAGTCACGTGACTGCCGCAGCACAGCCAAGGCGCTCGCCGCAAAGATTCAAGAGCTGGGCGCTGACCTCGTCTTCTGCGGCAAGGTCGCCACCGATCGTGACAACGCTGCCGTCGGCCCGATGATCGCGACCTATCTCGGCTTCGCCTGTGTCACGGATGTAAGCGAGCTCCAGATCGACGGCACGAGCGGAACCGCAAAGCGCGCGACAGAAGCTGGCGTTGAGTCGGTCAGCTTCTCCCTCCCCGCGCTGATCACCTGCGACAAGGGTCTCAATGAACCGCGCCGCGCTGGTCTCAAGGGAATCATGGCTGCCAAGAAGCAGCCGCTAGACGAGACCACGCCCGAAGCTGCAGAGCATCACGCCCAAGTCGTCTCTTTAGAGCTCCCCCTGCCGCGCCCGGGAGGCCGAATCCTCGGCGAAGGCGCAGCCGCTGTCCCTGAACTCATCAACGTCCTCCGAAACGAAGCCAAGGTCCTCTAGAGGGAGCTCAACATGTCAAAAGCCATCCTCTTCATCGAACACTCAGCCGGCGAGCCCCGCCGAGCTTCTCTCGAATGCCTCGGCGCCGCGCTCAGCGCTGGCTCAGAGGTCACCGCAGTCGTCACCGGCCCTGGGGCTGACGCTGCTGCCGCTGCGCTCGCGACGAGCGGCGCCTCAAGCGTCATTCACCTCACCGGCGCCGACGCTTGGAGCCCTGATCGCACCGCGGCTGATCTCGCGGCTGTCGTCACCGAGTCCGGCGCTGACGCCTTCTTAGCTGCCGCCACAGCTACAGGTAAGGACGTCGCACCACGTGTCGCGGCTCACTTAGACAGCACCCTCTTCACTGACATCACCGCGCTCAACTCTGTCGACGGAACCCTGCAGATCCAGCGGCCTTGGCTCGCTGGCAAGGCGATCGCCACCTGCACGAGCGCGAGCCCCGTGCTCTGCGCGACGACGCGTCCCAATGGATTCGCTCTCGCTGAAGGCGGCGGAGCTGCCGAGATCACAGAGCGCGCAGCAGGCACGGAGTGCAAAGCGACCGTGACAGATACGAGCGCTAAAGAGAGCGGCAAACTAGACGTCCAAGAAGCGAGCGTCGTGGTCTCCGGTGGCAGAGGCCTGCAAGCTTCAGAGCACTTCAATTTGGTCGAAGCGCTCGCTGACGCTTTCGGCGGTAAGGCTGCCGTCGGTGCGAGCCGCGCTGTGGTCGATGCTGGCTGGAGAGCTCACGCCGAGCAAGTCGGTCAAACAGGCAAGGTCGTCTCCCCCGATCTCTACATCGCCGTAGGAATCTCTGGCGCGATCCAGCACCTCGCCGGCATGCGCACCTCTGGAACGATCGTCGCGATCAATAAGGACCCCGACGCCCCGATCTTCAAGCTGGCTGATTATGGGATCGTCGGAGACGCCTTTGAGGTGCTCCCTGCTCTCACCGAGGCCATCGCAAAGGTCCAAGCCGAGTCCTGAGCCTGTCCTGCTCCTCAGGCCGACAGGCGCATACAGGAGCTGTTGCGCCAGTGATCGTCTAGCTCACCCGAGCTGGTTCAAATTCAGACCTTCGCTACGACATCGAGGAGCTCAGCTGCGACGCTCAGAGCGATCGCGCGAGGCTCTTTTGATCCCTGCACGAGACCGATCGGCGAGTTCACCTTGTCGAGAGCTGCCTCAGTGAAGCCCTTCGCGAGCAGGCGCTCGCGAAAGCGCGCCCACTTCCGCTCTGAACCGATGAGACCGACATAAGCGAGCTCATCAATCCGGCGGAGACAGACCTCCAGGATCGCTTGATCTAAGGCGTGGCTGTGCGTCATCACGACGACAGAGGCGCCCGGCTCAAGCTCGTCGACGACTCCCTCCGGAGCATCCACGAGATCTAGCCTCGCTGCGACCTCCGCGCTCGGCGTGGGGTGAAGATCTTCTGCGCTGCGCGAATCCACGAGACGCACCTCTGCGTTCAGATAGCTCGCGAGTCCACCGAGCGCTTGACCGACATGCCCCGCTCCAAAGATCACGACCTCGGGTCGCTTCCAGTCATAGCGCTCGAAGAAGAGCGTCACGGCTCCACCGCAGCACTGACCCGCTGTCTCGCCCAAGGGGAAATCTACGCTCTCTACCTGAGCG
>JAPKBY010000197.1 GCA_028823185.1 Planctomycetota bacterium | reverse complement strand
CCACACTCCGTGCGACCGTGACCGAGGAGGAGCTCGCTCCCAAAGCGCTCGCGCCAATCGTTGACCAACTCTTCGCCCAGCTCCTCGATGCCACCAGCGAAAGAGAGCTTGATCTCGCCGAAGCTCTCAGCTGGAGCCACCTCAAGCCAAGATCGATATTGAGAGGCTGTCCCGACGAGGTGCGTCACGCCTGCGCTCGCTGCGAAGTCCGCTACTGCCGCGGCGTCTCTCCTCTCAGGAACGAGCACGACCGCTGCGCCCGAGAGGAGCGGAGCGAAGAGCGTCGTCGTGCGCCCAAAGGCGCCATGAAGCGGAAGTGAGGCGAGGACTCTATCTCCTGGTGAGAGGTCTACCATCGCCGCCAAGCCCTGAACGTTGGAGAGGACATTGGCGTGTGAGAGCGGGATCATGACCTCCTCACCATCAGCGGCGGTGTCGAAGTGAATCACCGCACAGCGTGAAGAGTCTTCTCCCAGACGAAGCAGACGCGTCGAGAGGGCAGTCGGCAGCCAGCTGAAGAACCACGCCTTCAAGTGGCCTACCCCCGTTGGCTTGACAAGACCTGGGGTGATGACGGGCTTTCCTAACGCAGCGCCCAGCTCAGCCCCTGCGATCACAGCGACCGCTCCGGAGCGCACGAGCCGCGCTTTATTCTCCTTAGCATCGGCCCCTGGATCGAGCAGCACGGGGACCCTCTCTGAGAGACAGAGCGCGAGAGAGATCGTGACCGCCTCCACCCCTAGGGGCAGGGCGACGCCGACGCGCTCTCCTCGCGGGAGAGCGACCTCAAGGCGGGAGCGCGTCGCGAGGGCTTCAGCTAGCAAGCGGCGATGACTCCAAGTCCCTGTCTCTGTCACGAGAGCTGCGCGCCGCCCGCTCTGCTTTCCAGAGAGCAAGAGCCGCCTACCAAGGTGACCCCAAGGCCCCCGACGCGCGCTCCTGTGCAACGCGAGCCGCTCCGCCACGGCGTTGCGAACCTCCCAAGCCGGGGTGTCATGCGGCAGCGGCTCACCCACGAGCATGTCCACCGGATAAGGGATGCGCTGCGGACGCTTAAAGAGCACTTTCCCGCCCTCGAAGGAGAAGAGGCTGCCCCAGAGTCTGTCGAGAGCGACAGGAACGATCGGTACGCACGCCTCACCCGCGATGCGCTCCATGCCTCGAGCGAAGCCGAGCATCGCGCCAGAACGTGTGATCGCACCCTCCGCGAAGATGCAAACCAGGTCGCCGCCTGCGGCAGCGGCAGCGGCAGCCTTCAAAGAGTCGCGCTTCTCCTCTGGGCTATCACCGGAGGAGACGGGGATGACGCCCATTCGCTTCGCGAACCAACCCAAGACAGGCACCTTGAAGAATGGTGTGTACATCAAGAAGCGAGGATCACGTGGAAGCGATGCCGCCACGAGCATGCCATCCACGAAAGAGACGTGATTACAAACCAAGAGCGCGCCTCCCTCCTCCGGGACGTGCTCTTGCCCTTCAACTCGCACGCGATAGAGGCAACGAACGAGAAGCAAGAGGCCCAAGCGGATCGCAAACTGAGCGGTGTAGAAGAGAGATCCAAAGAGGAAGATCAGCACAGCCGAAGCGAGCACGGCGCACATCTCTGGCGGGGAGAGCTCAAAGACCTTTTCGAAGAGGTAATAGACCCCAGAAGCCATCAAGATCCCCGTGAAGTCCACCGTCTCGCTGAGCCCCAAGACAGCGCCCCTGCTCGACTCAGCTGGCCGAGTCTGGAGGAGGCCTCGAATCGGAATACTGAAGAGGCCTGAGAAGACCCCTATTGAGACGAGGCATAAGCGGAAGAACGTCACGCTCTCCGGAAAGGCTTGCATCGCGAAGAGCGAAGTCGCGATCCCTCCAAGCCCAAGCGGAATGAGACCAGTCTCTATGCGATCACCGGAGATCTTGCCAGCGAGCACGCTTCCGATGACGATCCCGAGCGCGATCATCGCGTTAGAGAGCGCGATGCCCCCATCGCTCAATCCGAGCCAGCTCCCGTAGGCGTTGACGACCAACATCAAACACGCAGCCACGAGATAGAAGAGAGAGCTCGCCCAGACGGAGAGGACGAGGACCTTGTCTCCGGAGACTGCGCGCCAATGACTACGCAGCTCAGCGATGAGGTTCCAGTTAACGGGGCGCGAGGGGTCCTGCGCTGGCGTCCGAGAAATGCGCAGTGAGACCATGTATCCGAGCGCTGCAAAGAAGACGTAAACCGCGCCCGGTACAGCGAGGTTGCCACTGAAAACCTCTAAGAGCTGGCCACCGACCACAACGCCGAGAATGATCGCCAGGAAGGTCGTCACCTGGATCAGCGCGTTACCGCGTGAGATATCTTTCTCGTTGATCAGCTCTGGGATCACCCCGTACTTGCTCGGCCCAAAGATGGCGCTCTGTAGCCCCATCAAGAAGACACAGCCCAAGAGCAGCACGTAGCTCTCTGAGAGAAAGGCTCCGAGCGCCCCAGCCATCACGACAACCTCGAGCAGGTTGGCCGCCCGAATGACCCCAACCTTTGAGGCGCGATCCGCGAGTGAACCGGTCAACGCTCCAAACAGGACGAAGGGCAAAGAAAAGAGCGCGCTCGGGAGCGCCTGCCCGTAGTCGGCAGCGAGAGGATGATCTCTCACCCAGGACGCGCTACCTCCGACGATCAAGAGCAGGACGAGTTGCTTGAAGGCGTTATCGTTGAAAGCACCAAGGAATTGAGTGCTAACCAACGCCCTGAACGAGCGCTCCTTACGGATCAGCTTCCACATAGCTCAGGAATGATCGAGTGTCTCACTCATCCGCGCGATACACATCTCCACCTGTCACGAGGAACTCCTCGCTCATCTCTTTCATGCCGACCTCTAAGGCCTCCTCCTCTTCGAGACCCCGCTCTGCGGCGTATTTGCGCACGTCCTCGGTGATCTTCATCGAGCAGAAGTGCGGACCACACATGGAGCAGAAGTGGGCGTTCTTTGCAGCTTCAGCGGGCAAGGTCTCGTCGTGGTAAGAGCGGGCCGTGTTTGGGTCCAAGGCGAGCCTGAACTGATCCTCCCAACGGAACTCAAAGCGAGCGCGGCTCATCTCATCGTCCCAGGACTGCGCGCGAACGCTGCCACGCCCCAGGTCCGCAGCATGAGCAGCGATCTTATAAGTGATCACGCCCGTCTTCACATCGTCAGCGTTGGGGAGACCGAGGTGCTCCTTAGGGGTGACATAGCACAGCATGCTAGTTCCCCACCAGCCGATGTTCGCGGCGCCGATGGCCGAGGTGATGTGGTCGTATCCAGGAGCAATGTCCGTCGTCAGCGGGCCCAGGGTGTAAAAGGGTGCGTCAAAGCAGACCTCGATCGCCTTGTCGATGTTCTCTTTGATCTTGTGGATCGGAATGTGCCCCGGCCCCTCAATCATGACCTGCACATCGTGCTCCCAAGCCTTCGCAGTGAGCTCGCCCAAGGTCTCTAGCTCAGCAAACTGAGCAGCATCGTTGGCGTCAGCGATGCAGCCAGGCCGCAGGCCATCCCCAAGACTGAAGGAGACGTCGTACTTCTTCATGACCTCGCAGAGCTCGTCAAAGCGCTCGTAGAGGAAGTTCTCCTTGTGATGCGCGAGGCACCACTTCGCCATGATCGAGCCGCCGCGGCTGACGATCCCCGTCAAGCGCTCGGCTGTCAGCGGGACATGGCGCAAGCGCACGCCAGCGTGGATCGTGAAGTAATCCACGCCTTGCTCAGCCTGCTCAATGATCGTGTCACGAAAGAGCTCGAAGGTGAGGTCCTCTGCCTTGCCGTCGATCTTCTCTAGCGCCTGATAGAGCGGGACTGTCCCGATCGGGACAGGTGAGTTGCGAATGATCGCCTCGCGCGTCTGGTGAATGTTCGCGCCAGTGGAGAGATCCATGACGGTGTCTGCACCCCAGCGAATAGACCACTGCAGCTTCTCCACCTCCTCAGGTATCGAAGAGCCTACGGCTGAGTTACCGATGTTCGAGTTGATCTTGACGCAGAAGTTCCGACCGATGATCACCGGCTCTAACTCGGGGTGGTTGATGTTGGCGGGGATGATGGCGCGCCCCACAGCGATCTCATTCCGGACGAACTCAGCCTCACACCCCTCGCGGGCTGCGACGAAGGCCATCTCCTCTGTGATGACACCATTACGCGCATAGTGCATCTGGGTCACGTTCTCATCTTCACCACCAGCCCGGCCAGAGACCCAATCCTCACGCAGCTTCGGCAAGCCCACGAAAGGGTCATGCCCCTGTGGCCCGGTCGTGTCGTAGACATCGATTTGACCGCTGCCGCCGTCGAGATGAATTCTCCGCTCAGGGATCCTCAACACGCGCTCGTCGTGCCAGACCTCTTTGTAGATCTTCTCAGAGTTGGGGAACGACTCCTCAAAGCTCTCATGGGGGCGGTACGTCGTGTTCTCGTCTGCCAGCTCGAATTCATTCATCAGCTTTCCTCCGCCGGTGCTAGCC
>JAPKBY010000196.1 GCA_028823185.1 Planctomycetota bacterium | reverse complement strand
GACTGTGCCGCCGGACTTTGTCACGCTGAGTCCTCCGAGGAGATATTCGCCGTCGGGTTGAGCGGCGGCGGCGACGCTGTCGGTGACGAGGATGGTCCGCTCGGGGCCGAGGATGCGCCAGGCGTTGCGCAGCATGGTGTCTCCCACGTGGTGACCGTCTGCGATCAGGCAGGCGCTCAGCTTGGATTCATCGAGCACGCGCGCGGCCAAGCTGTCCTCTCTGTGGTGGAGCCCGCCCATGGTGTTGAAGAGATGCGTGGCCATCGTCGCGCCGGCCTCGATGCACTCCGTGAGTTGAGTCGTGTCGGCCGCGTGTCCGATGGAGACGCAGACTCCAGCTGCTCTTAGCTTCGCCGTGGCCTGGGCGGCGCCGGGCCGAGCAGGCGCGAGCGTCACGAGACGCAGCTTGCCTGCGGCGGCGGCGAGGAGCGCGTCGATGCGCTCAGGCGTCGGGTCGATGAAGTGCTGTGAGTCGTGAGCGCCTGCGACCTCTAGGAAGGGGCCCTCGACATGGAGTCCCAGCGGCTGTGCGCCGCTGCCGGCATAGCTCTCGCACCAAGCGGCGACGGCTTTGACTTGAGCGAGCAGGGTCTCAAAGGGTGCGGTGATCAGCGTCGGGAGGAAGGCCGTCGCGCCGCCAGAGCGCACGGTCTGCGCGATCTGCTCAAGCGCCTCTGCTGTGGCCTCTTCTGCAGAGCGACCGCCAGCGCCGTTCACTTGCAGGTCGATGGCGCCGGGCAGAAGGACGCCTTCTAGATCCTCTTGAGTGTCTCCTCTCTGATCCGCGCCCACGCCGATGATTCGGCCGTCTTCGATGAGCACAGACTCACCTTGGACGAGCTGGCCGTCTCTGACGAGGGCGGTGGGTGTGATGAGGTGAGTGCTCATGGAGCGGAGGGAGCGAGGCGACTTGCCTCGTTCCTAGAGCTTTACATATTCGAAGTCGATGGGCTGACCATTCACGCCCTTCGGGGGCGGCGCGATCCAGTTTGCGTACTTGCCGGGATCTGTGACCTTCTGCATCAAGGACTTCACATACTCGCGGTCCTCGTCGGTCGGGAGCCACTCGTGACGCTGCGCTTCGAAAGCAGAGGCGTCGATGAGGTTGCCATCGAGGTCGAAGTTGTGTCCGGCGTAGATGCCGATGGTGCGGTTGAAGCGCCTGTGGGGGAGGCGGAAACGGAAGTCGAGCCCGCTCTTCTCCATGATGCGGTTCCAGTAGTTGATGCCCTTGAGGTTGTCCTTCACGAACTCGTCGCGCAGGACCTCGTTCATGGCGTTCCTGAGCGGCACGTCTTCGGTGCTAAGTCGACCGTTCTCAACCTGAGTGATCTCGTAGGACTGGTTCAAGGCTTGGTGGTCTTCATAGCGGCCTTCATAAGCGCGACCCTTGACTCCAGAGCGGAAGAAGTTGGCTCCATTGGAGGAGACCTCGGCTCCGTAGAGATCGTTAGAAGTCGAGCACCAGAAGTGGATGTACTTCTGAATGACTTCGAGCGGGATGGCGCCTTCGGCGATCGGGTCTTTGCCCTCCGCGATGAGGTCGGCCGTGCGCTTGATGACGCGACCGACGCCTGTCTGGCCGACGAAGAGGTGGTGAGCCTCCTCGGTGAGCATGAAGCGGCAGGTGCGAGCGAGGGGATCAAAGCCTGACTCAGCGAGGCTGAGCAGCTGGAACTTGCCGTCGCGGTCCGTGAACATCGCGAAGCAGAAGAAGCTGAGCCAGTCCTCGCAGGGCTCGTTGAAGGTTCCGAGGATGCGCGGGCGATCAGGGTTCCCTGAGCGGCGCTCAAGCAGCTCGGCGGCCTCCTCTCGGCCGTCGCGGCCGAAGTAGGAGTGCAGGAGGTAGACCATGGCCCAGAGGTGGCGGCCCTCTTCCACGTTGACCTGAAAGAGGTTTCGGAGGTCGTAGAGCGAGGGCGCCGTGTGTCCGAGGATGCGCTGCTGCTCGACGCTGGCGGGCTCTGTATCAGCCTGCGTGACGATCAGGCGCTTCAGCCAGTTGCGATACTCGCCAGGTACATCCTGCCAAGCGTCTTGGCCCTCGTGGTCACCGAAGCCGATGGTGCGACCATGCTCGGCCGGCTGAAGGAAGATTCCCCAGCGATAGTCGGGCATCTGCACATAGTCGAAGTGCGCCCAGCCGTCCTTCTCAACGCTGACCGCTGTGCGGAGATAGATCTCCTTCTCATTGAAGTCGGAGGGCCCCATGGAACGCCACCAGTCGATGTAGTCGGGCTGCCAGCTCTCGAGCGCGCGCTGCAGGCGCTTGTCGTGAGAGAGGTCTACGTTGTTGGGGATCTTCTGGCTGTAATCAATCGGGGGCATCGTTATCTCTTGGCTCAGGTGCGGTCGTAGTTGAACTCGGGGCTATTGGGTGTGCCATAGCACTGCAGGGCGCCGCGTTCGCCTGCGGCGTTCGGGCGCTGGAAGATCCAGTTCTGCCAGGCGCTGAGGCGCCCAAAGATCTTGGTCTCCATGGTCTCAGGTCCGGCGAAGCGCAGGTTGGACTCCATGCCGGTCAGGGCGTCGGGGCTGAAGCTCGCGCGCTCTTCGATGGCGAGGCGCAGCTCGTCTTCCCAGTCGAGCTCGTCAGGCGCAAAGGTGGCGAGGCCGAGCTCGTCTGCGGTCTCAGCGTCGAGCTGCTTGCCCGCGTGCTCGAGGATGGCGGGGACAGCCTCGGGGGTTCCGAGGAAGCGGGTGTCGAGGCGGGAGATGCCGTTGGCCATCGGGTAGAGGCCGGCGTTGACTGCGCTGACGCCCATCTCTACGGGGAAGTCAGGGTCATTGAGGAGGTAGATGCGGTCTGCAGCGAGGGCTATCTCGAGGAAGGTGCCGGTGAAGCATGTGCCTTCGTCGGCGACGGCGTAGAAGCTCTTCGCTGAGTTGTCGATGCGCTTCAGGGTGCGACGGACGAAGTGTCGTGTCTCTTCGATGAACCAGTTTCCGTCCTCGGCGAGGAGGGCGTCGGTGGTTTGGACGGTCTCGGCTGAGCCCTTGGCGCGCAGCAGCACGAGGCCGACGTCGAGGCGGTTGATGCGCAGGTTGAGGAGGGCTTCGTCCAGTTCGCGCATGGCGCGCAGGATCCACCAGCTGCTCGCTTCGCTGCGCGCGCCGTCAGCATCGGCAGGGCAGGAGTCAGGGGCTGTGATGGTGAGCTCTGCCGTGCGGGCCGCGCTGTTGATGGCGCAGCTCACGTATTGATAGTTCCAGTTGTCATCGTCGCCCGTGCGTTCGATCTTCTCGAGCTGAACGCCGTCGCTGGCGCCCTCGGGGAGCTCGTCCGCCATGCGGCGGGCCATCTCGGCGACCTTCTCATCCCACTGGGAGAGCGGCGCGAGCGCATCGATGAGTCCCCACTTGAGGGCGCGCTTGCCCTTGATGCCTTCGGCGACTGTGGAGAAGACGTCGCAGCGATCGCGGCGCAGCTTGCGCTTGTCAGTGATGCGTGTGAGGCCGCCTGTTCCAGGGAGGACTCCGAGGAGGGGGACCTCGGGGTAGGAGACGGCGGAGTTGCGGTCGTCGACGAGGAGGATCTCATCGCAGGCGATGGCGAGCTCATAGCCGCCACCTGAGGCCGTTCCGTTCAGGGCGGCGAGGAAGCGCTTGTTGGAGTGCTGGCTGGCGTCCTCGATGGCGAGGCGAGTCTCGTTGGTGTACTTGCAGAAGTTGACCTTGAAGGCGTGCGAGGAGGTGCGAAGCATGATGATGTTCGCGCCAGCGCAGAAGACTCTGTCGAGTCCGCCTGTGACGACGACGGTGCGCACCTCGGGGTGCTCGAAGCGCAGTCGCTGGATCGCGTCGTTCAGCTCGATGTCTACGCCGAGGTCGTAGCTGTTCAGCTTGAGCTCATAGTGATCGCCCTCACCTTCCTCTAGCTGGACGTGCATGAGGAGGGTGGCGATGTCTCCATCAGTGGAGAGAGTCCAGTGGCGATACTCCGCGGGGGAGGTCTGGAAGCAGGTGGGTGCTGCGAGAGCTGCTGTGGCGGCCATGGCGTGTGCTGCGTTGTGGTTGAAGAAGTGTGGGATTTATACTTCCCACCGCTTTAGTCTTTGAGTATTATTACGCTCATGCCTTCAGATGTCAAGTCTTACTCGTCTGCTGATGAGTCCAAGCTGAGTGCCTTTGGTGAGCGGCTCAGGGCTGCCCGTATGTCTGCGGGGTATTCCGTAACGGAGCTCGCGAAGGTGGCTTCTTTGAGCCGTCGCTATCTGACCGAGGCAGAGGCGGGTCGGGCGAACCCGAGCTTGCTGAAGTTGGCCTCCTTGGCGGAGGCTCTAGGCGTGGGCGTCGCAGCTCTGGTTGGGACGGGCCAGAGGATGACAGAGCGCGTGGCGCTGGTCGGGCTCCGTGGCGCTGGCAAGACGACTCTCGGGAAGCGCTTGGCTCTGGAGCTAGAGGTGCCTTTTGTGGAGCTGGACGAGCGCGTGGAGGAGCTGGCGGGCCTCAGTCTCTCCGAGGTCTTCGA
>JAPKBY010000004.1 GCA_028823185.1 Planctomycetota bacterium | reverse complement strand
TCTGTGAGGACCTGCCGACTCTTCGCGCGGGAGTTCTCAAGCAGTCTCCCAATGCCCGCTTTCTTGACCTCACTCAGGCTCGATGTGTCGCCGGCGCCTGCGTCCGAG
Organism: Planctomycetota bacterium; assembly: GCA_028823185.1. Lineage (GTDB taxonomy): Bacteria > Planctomycetota > UBA1135 > UBA1135 > JAKVCE01. Next base: position 20,888 of record JAPKBY010000004.1, on the reverse strand, counting down.
AGGAGGATGTCGACGGTCTTGAGGTTCTCTTCGATGTCTCGGAAGAGCTCGAGCATCTCCTCTTGCGCTTCACTGATTTGGCTTGGGATCTCCAGGGGTGTCGGGCCGTCTACGGGGACAGGCTCCTGAGCAGCAGATGCGCAAAGGTTAAGGCTGAAGAGTAGGGCGAGACTCGTGATCCATGTGTTCGCTCTCATTTCTCATCTCCTTCGCTCTCGGTGGTGTTTGCTGGTTCTTCGCCCGGCGCTGGGATGCCGAGGCGCTCACGGAATCCACTAAAGAGCGCGCTCGTGCGCTCGTGTCTTTGTCCTAAGCGTGCCACATCTTCTAAGAGGAATGGATCGACCTCTCCTCCCTCTAGGAGCTCAGGGTGAAGCAGCAGGAGCTCTTCAACGGAGTCGAGGACATTCCGCTCCATTCGCCTGAGGAGACGCAGCTCTGCAGCGTCAGGGACGAGTCGGTTCTGGGGTGTGCCCTCCTCTTCCCCGCCTTGGTCATCTTCTTCCTCTCCCTCTTCTTCTGCTTCCTCTTCGCGGCTCTCTTTCTCGTCTTCGAGGGCCTCGACGAGCCAACCCAGCGACTCTTCGATGTCTTGTTGGAGAGCTTGTATCCTCGCGCCGCTCTGGTAGCCGCCCTCGTCACCGAGGTTCCTAGCGACTCGCTCGAGGTCTATTCGTATTCCGTCGATGAGGGCCCCGAAGACTGCGCTGCCTTCTTCGGTTAGCGCCTGTCCGATCTCTCCTGAGCGAACGCTAAGGCTCTCCTCTTCGCGCGAGATCCGGCGTAAACGGAGCTTCTGTGAGCGGCTAGGACGAGCGCCTGCTTCGCGTTCAAGTTCCAGCTCAAGCGTGCTCTTCATCTGCGCTTGGTGTGCCTCGATGAGCTGGTTCACCTCTTCGATGGTCTTGAAGAGCAGCTCCTCTTCGCGCAGCTGTTGGTATGCCTCCTCTTCCTCTGCGAGCTCTTCGGCTGCCTCACGGAGGTTGCGCTCTGCCTCTTCTTGTTGACGCTCTGCTTCGGCGAGCTCGCCATCTTGCAGGGCTTGCTCAGCTGCGGCGGCGGCATCTTGCGCGCGCTCTAGCGCGCTGGTGTCACGCGTCGCGTCGTCCTCGTCTAGTTGATTCTTCAGCTCGTACATGAGCTTCTTGAGCTCCTCTTGTCGTTGAGCCAGCTCCTCTGCTCTAGCTTGTTGTTCAGCGGTCTCGGGTTGCACTCCCTCTTCACCAGCTTCGAGGGCGCTATCGATGGCTTCCATAGCGCGGCGCTCTTCTGCGGCTGCGCTCAAGGGGCGGCTCTCTTGCAGGGCCTCTGCTGCTTCTTGCATAGCCTCACTGGCCGTCTCAAGCGCGGCCTCCATATCAGAGCGAGCCTCGGGTGAGACCGAGGCCTCTCCAGAGCTCTGCGCGATCTCTTGGAGCTCTTCTGCGAGCGAGGATTGCTTGGAAGCGGTCTCTTGAGCCGCAGATCCGGCTTGGGCTTCACGTCGCTCTTGCAGCGCTCCGAGCGCTTCTTCTAGAGCCTCCAGGGCTTCGCGCGCAGGCTCTGCTGCGGCCTCGAAGTCTTCATTCTCGAGCTGCTCTGCGGCCTCCTCGAGCGCCTCTTGTGCTTCGGCTAAGGCGCGCTGCTCCGTCTCGCTCGCCTCACCCGGCGCTCGTTCAATCCCTTCGGCGATGCGCTGCGCTCGTTGAGCGTTCGCGCGTTCGCTGCGGGCTAAGATCTGAGGGAGCCGTTCAGAGGCCGCCGCCGCTTGCCTCACCTCTTCGAGCGCGCCGCTGGATTCAGGCGAGCTCTTTAAGAGCTCAAGGGCTTCGCGCGCGGCCTCAGCTGCGGCGCTCGTCTCCGCGCTCTCGGTGATCTCTTCGAGCGTGGCCTGCGCTTCGTTCTGTGCTTCAGCGCGTGCGCTCTCGTGTGCGGCGGCCGCCGTCTCTGATGCGGCAGCTTCTTCAGCGAGGAGCGCTGCTGCCTCCTCTGTCGCTTGTGGATCACCGAGAGCGCTCTCGAGCGCATCACTGGATTCCCTGAGGCTCGCTGCTGCTTGCTCTGCGGCAGGATCATTCGAGGCTCGCGCGAGCCTCTCGGCTTCGTTCGCAGCTTGCCTCAGCTCTTCAGAGGCAGCTGAGGCTTCGCCGGCTTTGATCTTCTCAAGCGCCTCTTCGAGCTCTTGTGCGCTCGCGCGCATGCGCTGTGCGCGCGCAGCTTCGAGGCGTTCGCGTTCTAGGGGAGCGATCGCGGCCTCGAGTTCGTCGGCTGCTCCCGCAGCCTCAGACTCCAAGACAGCGAGGTCTGTTGATTGATCTGAGACAAGATCTCGTAGCTCACGCTCTAGGGCTTCGAGGTCGATCGCTCCCGACTCGCGACCGCTGGATTCAGTCTCAGCGAGGAGGCTGCGTTGCTCCTCTCTGAGCTCTCGGAGGCGTTCGAAGAATTCCTTTGTCCCTTCACCGGCTGCGTCGTCTTGGAGCTCTTGTGTCTCTTTGCGCAGGCCGCCTTCTTCGTTCGCGAGCGAGGTCAGCGCCTCTTTGAAGTCTCCGAGCTGCTGGAGACGCTCCTCGAGCTCTTCAACATCAGGGCGGTCGAGGAGGATCGAGAGGAGACGCTCGAGGCGGGCGACAGAGTCCTCCATCTGCTCGATCGACTGAAGGACTCGACCCCCGAGCAGCTCGTCAGAGACGCCGTCCATGAGCTCGGGGAGGGTGGAGCCGGAGGCCTCGTCGTTCAGATCTAGGTGCGAGAGACCCTTTCGGAGGAGCCCTGCGGCGTGAACTCTTCCTTCGGTGTCAAAGCGCTCCGCTAAGGTCGCCATCGAGGTCTCAAGGCGCTGAAGTTGTCGATGCAGGAGTTTCTGCTCTTCCGCGAGCGCAGCCTGTTCTCTTGAGGTCGGCTCACCGTCTTGAGCAGCTGCTGGGAGCGCGGCTATAAATACAAAGAGGAGCGCTAGGGAGAGTGTGAGTTGATTTCTCATGTTTAGTTCTCCTTGGCGTAGTGGCGAGCGCGCTCAGTGAGGCTCTTCTGTCGATTGAGGATGTCGCGGGTGAGAGAGAGAACTGATTGAAAGTTATCCCACTCTGCGAGCTCTGCGAGGAGCTGCTCGGTCTTGGCGATAGCTCGGCCTTCCAGTTCGAGGGCTTCGGCGATGGCTGTCTGTGCTGTCGTTGAGTCTTTCGCGCCGCTCGCGCGTTGGGCAGCTTCTCTGGCGGGCTCGACGAGGTCGTCAGAGATCTCAATGGCGAGCGCGGTGACTCGGACGAGGCGGCCGGTGAGGCCTTTCTTGGCGTCATCGCGAGTCGCGATTTTACGCCAGATCTCCGGGGCAAAGGTGCGGTCAGTGTGCTCGCTCGTCGCAGCGACGAGAGCTGCGAGCAGGCCAGTGTCGCGCTGCTCAAGGCGCGCATGGATGACGCTGTCCGTGAGCTCTGCTAGCTCTCGTGAGATAGAGCGCGCGTCGCCATGAATTCTTCGCAGGCCGTTAGCCAAGGTCGCCGCGTCTCGCGCTGCGTTGTCATCGATCGCTTCTGAATCGAGCGCGGTCAGCAGCGCTTGAGTCTGGGAGATCTTCTCTGTCTCTACAGTGAGGAGCTCTGAGATGTTTGCACGGACACGGGCGAGACGGTCTTGCAGTCTGCGGAGGAACTCGTCTGGCGACACGATGCGAACCCTGACGGGGGTCGATCTAGACTCGCTCTCTTCACTTGCTGGCTCTCTGCGGTCGCTCGCTCTCAGCTCGAGTTGAAGCGTCTGACCTGGGAGGACAGAGAGGATCGCTCCGGTCTCGGCTTCGCTCTCTGAGTCACCGAGCTCTAAGAGAGCTGTCGCGAAGATGGCGTCCTTGTGCTGTGGAGTCCATGGGGGAAGCGCCTTTGAGCTGGTCGGGATCGTCAGAGGATCCGATGCAGGCGCGGGGCGTAGGAGCGCTTCGATCTCGCCGAGACCGTGGTCATCTGCGATGCGAGCGCGTAAGGAGATCGCGCCGCCGGGGACTGTCTCCACCTCTCCGCGGGTAGGGGAGAGCAGTTCGATGTCCGGCGCCCGGTCAGCGATGACACGAACAGCAAATAAGCCCGGGTCGGGGTTGGTCAATCCGCGCTCATCTTTGAGCTCGAAGCGGAAGTTGACCGACTCAGTGGCTTCGAGGTTGAACTCCTTGCACTCACGCGCTGAAAGATCAGCGGGCTCTTCCCCGGAAGAGGACTCTCCTTCGATGGGCCAGACTCCGGCGCTCAGCTCTAGCTCTGTATCTGCGGGCAGCAGCCTCACCAGGCCTTGAGCTTCGGGCGGGTCGGTCAGCGCGCTCACTCGAAGAGTGGAGCCGGCGAGGACCTCGACATCAGCATCAGAGGTGATCCTCGTGGGCGCGCCTGTGTAGGCCGGCGGGGTGATCTGGATCGCGATCCCGGTCACATCCGGGGGGCGTAGCACTGTGATGGCGACCACCGGCGTTCCGTCATCGTCATCTCCGCCGATCACTCCTAGCGTTAGCTCGTCTTGTACGGAGCGCAGGAGGGTGCGGAAGACGCCCCCGCGGGTCACATTTAAGACCGTGCGAGCGCCGCTCTCGAACCTGAGGGTGACCTCATCAGGGATGACGCCCTCAGCTCTGATAACGATAGGGATGTCGCTGCCGCGGGCGCACGAGACCTCAATGCGGTCTCCGTTGGGGCTGCTAGAGACAGCGCCTCCAGTGAAGGGGACCTCGACGACGAGCGTCGTAGCGCGCGGCCACGCGGGCCCACCGCCAGCGATGCGTGAGAAGAAAACAGAGGAGCGATCAAGGTCTGACCCCAGCAGCAAGGCGGCTACGAGGACGCCGCTGAGTCCGTGCAGTAGCGCTCGACGAGGAACTCGTGGGTCATCGACAGCGCCGAATTTGAAGTCGCTCGCGCGAGCCTCTGCTCTGCTGATGACGCTTTTAATGAGTGTGTCTTGGCGCTCGCTCTCAGCTTTGGCTTGGCTCAGCTGCGTGGCGCTCGTGAAGAGCTCGCAGAGGTCAGGGTTCGCGCGCTCAAGGAGGACAGCGAGACCGACCTTGTCCGGGATCGCAGCGAGGGGCTTTGTGATGTAGCGCCAGAACACATAAGTGAGGCCCCCGGTGAGGAGCGAGAGGTGCAGGAGGCGTATGGCGCTCGGGAGATCTAGCAGGAGATCCGCTAAAAAGAGGAAGGCGAGACCGCACGAGGAGACGAGCATGAACCTTCCGATGGCATGGCGTCGCACATGCCCTACCAGGAGCGCGCGAAGGCGACCGAGCAAGCGGTCGAGTGACGGAGTCGGGAGGGGGGCCAAGTTTTGCCTCAGAGTCAGCGTTGGAAGATAGGTAGGAAGCGGTAGGGGATCTCAAGGATCAGGCAAGCAGCCGCAGTGCCGAAGGCTAAGCCCGGTCCGACATCATTGGGGAAGGATCCGTCCTTGTTTTGCAGTCCGAGCAAGACGCCTCTGAGCTTCTCGAAATACTGTGTCCAGACCTCGCCTTGAAACTTGTTCCCGTAGGTGTAGAAGGCTTGAACGGCGTAGTAGTGGCCGTACCAGAAGAAGTAATGCCCCTTGTTTCGAGTGCGCACTCCCCAGCGCTTATTGAACGGCTCATGCTCTCTGATGAGATATCCGATGCCACGCTCGATGGCTTGATCGGAGTAGATGCCGACGCCGTGGAGGGCGGTCACGCCGGCCGCAGTGAGAGTGAATGAGGAGCGTGAGGCGACCTCTGGTTGGTAATGAAAGGAACCGACCTCGTCGACGAAGTTGAAGCGGCCATAGCCTAAGCCTCTAACGGAACGCTCGGTGACGGCGGACTCGACGACGTAGCGGGCCGCCCTGTCTACTGTCAATTTTGGGACCCTGATCCCGATGTTTCGAGCAGCGCGTAACGCGAGCACTTGGCAGACCACGATCGACATGTCGGACTCGGCTGCGTACGGCTCGTAGCGCCAGCCGCCCTGAGCGTTCTGGGATTTGACGATAAAGTCCACAGCCTCTTGCAGCTTGCGGCGCACGTCTTCGCGGTGAGTCATCCCGTAGATCTCTGCGAGAAATAGGGTCGCGAAGGCGTGGCTATACATGCGCGAGCCGCTGCTCGTGATGTAGCCGTCCTCGCTGACCTTGCTGAGGATGAAATCGAGCGCCTTCTCGATCTTGGGGCCGTGCTCTCCGCGGGCGGGGAGGTTTCCTCCAGCGAGGAAGGCCATTCCAGCCAACGCGGTCACGCCGATGTGGCCTCTGTTAACCGCTGTGGCGTTGTAGTCCTCGTTGAGCTTGTAGCCGATCCTTGCATGCCAGCTCCCGTCCTCTGCCTGGTGTGCAGCGAGCCAGGCGAGGCCGCGCTCGACGGCTTCTCGCTGTGCATCCGTGACGATCTCGCGTTCGTCTTCTACGCGAGCGGTTGATTCCGGAGCGATCTGGGGAGCGCTCAAGATGAGCAAGCTGGCTGTGACTAGGCTGAGGATCATCTGTGCACCTCCAGTTTTTGTACGCCCGAGACGAGGAGGCCATCACCCAATGCCTTCAAGACGATTTGATCTGACCAACCTAAGGAGTTATCGAGGATCATGCTGCCTAGGTGTGAGCCGCTGAGCGGGTCTATGAAGAGGATGTTTGTGCGCATCTTGGCTCTATCTGCTTTCTCGGTGAATACCAGCGCGACAGCGTTGGAGCTCACAGCCGGGATGGGCCAAGGTCGATTGTACAGATCTCGGTTGGATCCGAGCTCCCAACTCCAGAGACGGGCGCCTGTGTTGAGGTCGTGTGAGCGGAGACGATGCATAGAGCCGCCTAGCTCTTCCGTTCGAATGAAGATCTGAGGGGTGTCTAGGCGCAGAGGGGGGGTGTTTTTCTCAGTCCCGACGATGAGCTCCTGGCCGCTGAGCGAGATCCCGTTGATCTGCGCCGCTGCGCCGACGCCGCTGTGAAGCTCGAAGACGGCAGCCTCTCGGTCGCGCGCACCGCCTCTCGGCCTGACTACGAGCCAGGAGCGGTCTTCGTGATGGAGCACGCTCTCTAGATAAGCCTCGCCCCCATCGGAGAGCATGACGGAGACGGTCCAGGCCTCCGCGTTTTGACTGAGGTCAATGAGCTCTACCTTAGCGGCGGCTGTCTGCTCACGAGCTGTGAGGTGGGGGAGGATCAGTTTTCCATCTTGGATCCAGGCCCCACGAACGAAGTTGCTGAGGAGCGGCTGCTTCAGATTGAATGAGTGAGCGATCTTCCCGGTGAATGCGTCTAAGACCAAGGTGTGGCGGAGAGTTGATTTTGGAAGGAGGGCCACCCACGACTCTCCGCAGATGATGGTCGGATGAAATGCGCGAGAGTCGTACTCATAAGACCAGAGCGGCAAGCCATGCTCTTCGTCGAGAGCTTGAACGCGCGTCGTCTGCGAGTCGACTCGGATGCTCGCCAGGACCAGTCCCTCTGTGGAGGAGAGGGCCAAGACGCTCCCCGCTTCAGGTCTCCATGTCCAGCGCTTAGAACCGTCCGCACGGTTCACTGAGATGAGGGCGTGCTCTGAAGCTAAGACTGCCCAGCCAGGCCCAAAGAGATGGAGCTCCTCTACCCAGTTGACCGAGACTGCATCCGAACTGAGCTTCTGCCGCCAGCGCGGTTTACTCGGATCCGATGCGCCGAAAGCCAGCAGCTCGCCTGCGTGTGTTGGGCTCTCAAAGTCTCTGCTCCCCACAAGGAGCAGGCGCTCTGGGTTAGCCGGTCCACCTCTTCCGGGTGGGATCTCACCAAGGATCTTGATGTCCACCTGCGGGGGGGTGCTCCACGCGGCGCGAGCTCTTGATGTGAACTTCGGGTCTCTCACTGCGGCGGGGAGTTTGCTTGCGAGAAGCTCCTCTCCGAGCTCTTTGAGATTCACCGAGTGCAGCTCCTGAAGGGCAGCGGAGCCCAGAGATCCGCTCTGCTTTAGGTGCCTAAAGCAGGCGCGAAGGTAAGACTCATTGCCCGTCTCTCTTAGTGCGAGCCCGAGCGAGAGGACGCTCGCCGTATACGAAGGGTCTCCGACGCCAAAGGCGAAGGATTCTGGCAAGAGATCGAGGACGAGCTTGGTCGCGGTCTGGGCGTCTCCAGTCTCAACAGCGAGGGTTAAGAGCTGGGCAGAGGCTTGAGCGGCAGCCTCTGTGCGAGGGTATTGGCGCAGCACGTTGGCGACAGCTTCTACGTTGAGACCATCAAGCTCTGCTAAGAGCGCGCTTGCGAGCGCTTCATAAGGGGCGAGGAGTGCGCGCGCACTGGGCTCACTGAGGAGCTGGTCGAGACGACGAAGGGCGAGCTCTCGGGGCGAGCCGTCTGGCAGTGAGGCGTCACCGTAGAGAGTCATCAGGTGATAGAGCTGCTCTATCTCCTTAGCTCGCTCGTCTCCGCCTCTGTAGTGATCGATTCGAACTGTCGTGGCCCAGAGCTCGACGTCGAGCGGCCAGGTCTTCGGCCCCTCTCGGATCACAGTGAAGGGGGCGGCTATTAATTTCGAGAAGCCTTCGCTGACATCCATACAGGAGACCTTGAGGCCCGCGCACTGCAGCTCGATCTTGTCGAGGAGCTCGAGCCACGCGCTGGAGTTTTGACCTCGAAGGATGCGCTGCTGTTCAACGAGCGCTCTCAGCTGTTCTGTCTTGGAGAGAGCGAGATCACTTGCCTCTGCCCAGTCGTTGACTGCGCTCTCCGCATCGCCCAAGAGAAGAGATGAGCGCGCGCGTTCAACGAGGACATCGTGGAGCACCTGTGTCGTCTCGCGCTGATCGATTGAGGACGATCGTTGAACGCTGAGCAGCGCCCGCGCCTCATCGAGGATAGTCCGTGCGATCTCTGCGCGACCCCTCGCGGTCTCGGCCCTTCCGCGTTCACAGAGGAGCTTCGCGAGCTCATTCGCACGCTCTTGGCTCTGAGGCTCAGAGGCGAGCGAGGCGCGGGAGCTCTCTATTAGAGACTCCCACTCGAAGTGCCCATTCAACTGCCGATTGGTGAGAGTGAAGACCGCGTCCTCACAGATGAGGATGTTGCCTGGGCCGGAAGCCTTCGACCAACGAGATGGGTTCGCGAGCAAGAAGCCTTGGTGGCGATCAATGTCCGAGCGGTGATCTGTGGTCGGGATGACGACACGGTCCTCCAAGAGGACAGCTCGCGGGGGATAAGAGTTGGCCTTGGATGGATCTTCGTCGGCGACCCAGCGTGCCCTCGTCGGTGCGTCATTTGAGAGTCCGAGTGGAGACTCGAGCGCGATGACTCGCTCGCCAGAGAGAAAGACGGTCGTCTCGTCACACCCGACGAGGTGCAGGAGCTTGGCCTTGTAGCCTCCAGCTAGTGACTCGAGGTCTCTCTGCCCGAGGCTCCATAGCATCGCGCCGGAGTCGAGATCCAAGCCGATCATGTCAGGGGAATCGAGCGGGGTGCAGACGACGACGTCGTCACCAATGACTGGAGGAGAGTTACTCCAGGTGACCTCGCGCTGACGCGCTCGGAAGCTCCTGCTGCGGCTGGGGATGGCGACTTGATCGTAGATCGTCTCCCATAAGATCTGTCCGTTGAAGAGGTCGAGACAGGCGACCACGCCTAATTGAGTGAGCGCGAGGACGCGGTCACCTTCGACCCGCACTGGGGGGGCAGAGAACTCACGCTGGTGCCGGTTGAACATGTTTAGTTCGCGCTGACCGCTGATGAGCTGCGTGTTCCAGATGAGCTCTCCCGTCGCGAGCTCGTAGCAGGCGAGGTGGAAGGAGATGCGCCCTTCGAGCCGGTAGGCCGGAACGAGGATGCGACCACCAGTGATGACCGCTGGCCCTGCGATACGGCTCGTCTCTTTGAACGAGCCGCTCTCTCCGTCCCAATCAGGCTCTGGTTGATGAGACCAGAGTTCTTCACCAGTGCTCATGGCGAAGGCGAAGAGGCGTCGGTCCGGGATGATCCGGAGGATCTCAATGTTGTTGTAGTCTTGGTTCTCGATGGCAGAGAACGGGACCTCTAAGGCGCAGACTGCGACCTCCTCCGTGAGAGCTGGCGCGAACATCGCGTAGCGCGAGTCAAGGGTCTGATGAAACTCCCGGACTCGGTTCGGGGATAACTTGTCCCAGCCGCGCGCCTTGCCGCTGTCCCAGAGAAGCTCTCCGCTGAAGGCCTGGAGGCAGACGGCTCGCATGGAGTCGGTTACGACGACGCGGTCTTTGGATCGCGCGGCGTAGAAGTTGTTTGCCGAGACGTTGTAGGGATGGTCCGTCAGTGAGTATGGCTTACTCCAAGAGCTGCCCTCTCCAGTCGCGGGTCCTTTGAAGAGATCTCCTTGACCGGGCAGCTGCATCTCACCGCGCGGAGGGCGATTTGATTCAGCGTCAAAAGATGGCGTCAACACGAGGCTCGCCGCAGCGAACTCAAGGCGTGTCTTCACCTCTTCGAAGTCTGCGTGATCAGAGAAGCGAGGGATGAGTTGGCGCCAGTCCTCTGGCAGCTCCAACTCGATCGTCAGATCTCGCAAGGCCCAAGCCGCGGCGCGCTCCCACGCGCTCCTAGATTCAGCGAGGTGCCCGCGCTCTAAAGAGAGGTCGCCGTGTGCCCACCACGCTCGCTCGGCAGCCCGTGTCAGGGGCCAGCGGCTCCCTACTGCCGCGAGCGCCTCACGATCTGCCCCTCTCTGGGCTCTCTCAAGCTGACTGGTAGCGAGCTCTTCATAGCGATCCATATAGGACTCTCGCGGACCCTCAGGGAGGGCGAAGAGGTGCGCCGTCGCCCATGGACCCGCGCCTTGATGGACGATCTGTTGAGACCTGATCTCGCCCACTCCTGATCGACGTCCGGGCAAGAGCGCGCCGGTGTGTTCCTCAAGGAGCTCTTGGAGTTGGGCGATCGCCTCGAGCGGGCGGTCCGCTGCGAGGTGGCCTTCTACGGCGCTGACTAGGCCTTGCGCTGCGCGGGTGTTCGGCAGCGCAAAGGGCCGCACCTCAGCGCCATCGTTTTGGGCCTGGAGCAGCGGAGAGAGCAAAGCTGAGAGGGCGCACACGAGCGCAACTCTGTGCCATCTACTCTCCGTTGAAAATGCCCGCTTTATGCCCATATATGGAGAATAGCGCTTTGGAGTCATCAGGTGACAGACCGCTCTGTTATGAGTGTGAATTGTTCCCAGCTTGGGAGGCTCAAACGAGCTCGACGCGCTTGCGCAGAATCCACTCTGCCCCGAGCAGTCCAAGGGCTAAGAGCAAGGTCCCCCAATCATCCCAGGCGTCTTCGAGACGGGTAGAGACGGGCTCTCGGCGTTCTTCACCACCAGGGAAGGTCTCGAGCAGTCTCTCAAGCTCAGCGAGGTGCAAGGCTTCTCCCGCAGTGAGGCGCGCGAGGATGATCAAGGTCTCTGGGTCTGGAGAGGGATCTGCTGTCTCTAGAGAGGGGAGCGAGACCTCAAACTCGGTCGTCGCAGGCGGCTCTCCGTCACGTTCGAGCGTCACATGCCAGCGGCCCGGGCGCTCTACCTCAAAGCTAGACCGGTAGAGGCCGTCCCGACCTTCGACGCGGTCGAGTCTGATCGACTCTCGCGTGCCATCGGGGTCCTCTAGCCATGCCTCATAGGCTGCGTCTTCTGCGGGTCGGAAGTCCTCATCAAGCACGCGTGCTTCGACGGTGATGCGCTCCTCAAGAGACCAGCGCGCCTTGAGGCTGTCGAGTCGCACGCGACGGTTTCCACTCTTCAAGCGTCCCAGGGCTAGCCAGCGGACTGCGTTGCGCCAGAAGCGCTCGTGGTAGCGATCTCCAAAGCGGTAGCGCCACATCCACGTGGAGTCGAGCGCGAGGAACATGGTTCGCCCGGAGGGGTAATAGCCGACGGTCAAGAGCGGATAGCGCCCATAAGGCCCCTCGTCTGAGGGGTGCCTCAAGAGGACGCTCGCGCCTGGCTTGGCGCGAGTCACGGGCTGATACCAATAGAAGCCTCTCAAGCCGTCTTCTTCTTCCCAGAGGCGACGGTTCGTGTCGATGTCGGCGTGCAATCTGACGATCTGATGCGGGGCGAGCGGGCTCTCGAGGGTCGGTCGCTGTTCTTTGCGTGTGTCACCGCTGAAGCCTAAACGCGTCGCTCCATCTAAGGTGATCGGTAAGAGGTCTTCGAGCGCCGTCCCTTCGAATGAGTAGGGGTTGTCGTATTCACCTGCCTGAGCGAGGAATCCTCCGCCTCCCTCAACGAACTCGCGCAAAGACTGGAGGAACTCCTCACAGCGGGCTGGATCCGGTGAGATGGAGTAGGGGTTCACGTCGCCGAGGATGACGACATCGTAGTTCTCAAGCAGCTCTCGCCTCGACGTCGGGACGGAGGTGAGAGGTGTTATGCCCTTGCTCGATTCTTGGATGAAGTCGGGGGTGGCAGAGAGGAGGTAGCAGCTCGCCTCTAGATGGGAGTCGGCGCGCAAGAGGAGGTTCTTGAGGTAGCGATACTCCCAACGAGGATAGCCATCTACAAAGAGCACTCGGATGCGCTCAGGGGTGACAGCGACGGTGAGTTGGAGCTGGTTGTCATCCAGCAAGGTCTCATCTTCTATGGGGATGACGCTGACTCGCAAGCGACGCTCTCTAGAGCCCTCTCGCGCGGCGGGGGGGGCGATGAGCACGACGCGCACGCCCGCCTCGTCCGGTTCGACTAGGTCTTCAGCGAGGAGCCGTGCTTCTCCAGCGCCGGTGAGCTCTTCGAGGAGGACTTGAGCGCGAGTGCCTGGTTCGAGGCCGCGTCCTTCGATGCGAACGCTTACGGGGAATTCGTCGCCCTCTAGGACGTTAGGCGGGGCCTCGATGAGCTCGATGCTCAGGTTCTTCTCTGGCCGCAGATCGCCGACGAGCAGAGAGTGGACAGGGATCCCTGCTGCTGCGGCGGCGCGAGCTGCGTCTACGGCGGGACTACCGCCTGTGGAGCGCCCATCGCTCACGATGATGACGTCAGTTACATGGCGTCCACGATGACTGCTGAGGGCGGCTGAGAGGGAATCTCCGAGATGAGTCGCTCGGCCGCGTCCGCTCAGTGTGCTCGGGTCTGAGACTGATGTTGCGGTCGAGTCAAAGCGCATGAGACGCGGAACGTATCCCTTGGACTCTAGCGCTGGCCCGATCCGCTTCGCCGTCGCGTTGCGCGCTAGATCTAAGCGAGTCGAGCTTGCTAGGGCGCCCTTCGCGAAGGGCGAGAGCCCCTCCCTGATCGCTTCATCTGCATAGGAGTCGACGCGAGCCATGGAGGCAGAGTCATCCAAGAGGACGATGACCTCTGCAGGGCGGATCTCTTCTTCTCGCTCGACGATGACCGGTCGGAAGAGGACGAGCGTTAGGAGCGCGATCGCGGCGAAGCGCAGGCTGCCTAAGCCCAGCTTCCAGCGCGTGGAGATCGGCTCTGAGCGATAACCGAGAATGCAGACCCCGGCGAGCAATGGGAGCACGATGAGCACCAGCACCCATGTCTCCGGAAGGTCGACGAAGCGCCACTCTCTGCTGGCGGCCTCTGCTGTTTGAAGGGCGAGATTCATGCGATCGATCTCCTGCGGCCGAGCCGGGCTGCCCAGAGCGCTTCACCTATGAGGAAGGCCAGCGCGAGGGCACAGAGCGCGCGCCAGAGCTCACCTCGTGCTTCATCTCCGACGGTCTCATCGCCCTTTGTCGCTTCGTTCGGGGTGTAGATCTCAAGGGCGATGTGTGCGTTGTCGAGCTCTTCCGGTGAGAGCCGATCTAGGTCGCCCTCGCTGGGGTCGCAGCACACCGCGAAGGGCAGGCTCGCTGCCCCGGGCATCTCGATGGAGTAGAGGCCTACGCGGCTCGTGTCGCTGCCGGGGACCATGGGAAGCAACCAAACGCCGCCACCTAGCTCTTCAGATTCACCTGCGAGTGGCCGCCGGCTTTGATCCGGAGAGAGGAGCTCTGCTGAGCGAGGGAAGTTCGGAGCTTCGGCGCGGTAGGTCTCGCCCGGGAGCAGAGGCGAGGGGACGCTCTCTCTCAAGCCAGCGTTTCGGACGAGCTCGTGCACGAATGGCACCAGCGTCCTCGGGCTGTCTGCGATTCGGTTCCAGGTCGGGGCGATGCTCGTGGCGAGGAGATAGACCTGGCCTCGGTCGAGCTGGCGCTGGATCAAGAGCGGTGAGCGATTCGCATCATCGAGGGTCGCGATGACCTTGGCGTCATCCAAGGGAGTCAGCGAGATGTAGTCGTAGTGGGGGACCTCTGTCCAGAGCGGCCGCCAGCGCTCTTCGTTGAAGAAGGCTAAGACGGGATGCTTGAAGTCTGAATCTACGGCGCGCCAGTAGCCCTCTCTACGTGAAGCGACAGAGCGCTTAGCTCCGAGCTCTGCAGGGAGGAGTCCTGAACCATCTGGTTTGAAGGCGCGTTCATTCCATCGATCTATTTGAACTCTATCGCCCATGCTCGCGATGAGCGCGGCGCCAGCAGCTACGCGATCCGTGATGGCGTCAAAGGTCGCGAGCGCGAGGCCGTCTACGTCTGCGAGCCAGAGGACGTCAACCTCAGTGAGGTCGAGCTCGCCGCTGTCCAGCTCTGTCGGAGAGTGTTCGCTGACTTTGAAAGAGTTGAGGCCGAGATCTGAGTCGTTTAGCGCGGGGGCTAATGCTGCAGAGAGGAGGCCGATAGAGTCTTCTGCGATCTCGACCGACGGCGCGCCATTGACGAGCGCGACACGGAGCGGCGCAGGGCAATCGACGACGAGCGCGCGTGCGTCGTCGACGCTGAGGGAGTCTCCCTCTAGACGACACTCCAGGGTGTGAGTTCCAGCTTCAGAGAATGAGAGCGGGTACATGACCTCGATGCTCTCCCGCGCTCCAATGTCGATGGAGCGGCTCGGTCGCCGTTGTCCGTCGACATCGAGGGCGACGCGGACGCCGCCGACAGGCTCGTCGGAGTGGTTGGTGAGCTCTGCGCGCACCTCGACCTCTACTCCAGGCCCGCTGATCCGTTCAGAGAGCGTGAGCGCCGTGACCCCGACGTTCGCTGGGCGGAGCGCCGAGGGACCGGTGTCTTCAACTCGAACGCTGACCCCAAGCTCTGCGAGGGCGTCCAGGATCTCGAGGTGTGAAACTGAGCCCGAGGTCATGCTGGGGTCGAAGGTGTTCCGTTGGAGGTCAGTGAGGATGTGCACTTCGATGGCGCTCGTGCCTGTTCCCGCAGATTCTTCTTTGGCTATCGATTCCACCTCTGCCAGCGCCGCAGCGAGGTTCATGCGCTCGTGCGTCTCGCTCGTGATCGAGTCTAGGATCGCTCCAGCCTTGCTCGGGTCTCCCCAAGAGAGGAGCCGGGATGTTCTCCCAGCGAGGATCAGCCAAGCGCGATCCCCACGGTCATCACGCAGCCCTTTGAAGAGATCTGCTGCGCGGGCATGAGCCCGAGAGAAGGAGCTTTCAAGCTCGTCTCTAAATCCCATCGAGGCAGAGGTGTCGATGACGACGACGAGGTCGCGCCGCTTCTCCGTGAGCGCAGCTAGCGGGCTGGACTCCTCTAAGAAGGGGCGGGCAAGGGCCAGGGCTAGCAGCGCGATGGCTCCGGCTCTGAGCAGGAGCAAGAGCAGGTTCTCTAGCTGCATGCGGCGCCGAGTCCTGCGCCATGCGGCCTCCACGAAGCGCATCGCACCCCATGGCGTCGGGCTGAAGCGTTGCCTGTTCAGGAGGTGAATCAGGATCGGAACGCCAGCTAGGAGGGCGCCCCAGGCAAGGCCTGGGTGGAGGAAGCCTTCGAACATTCAGGCGCCCCCTGTCTTGGACTTTGCAGAGCGGCGGGCGAGGTAGGTGGAGAGGACTTGGTCGACTGGCTGTGAGGTGTCAATGAGGAGATAGTCGATATCGAGGGAGCGCGCATGTCGCGCGAGGCGCTCGTTGTGAGCGTTGAACTCTTCGATGTAGGCCTCGCGAAGGGCGCGGGGGTCTACCTTTCGACGCCCTCCACCTTCTAGGCCGTCGAGGCGGAGGAGTCTCTCGAAGGCGAAGCTCCGCTCGACGGGGTCAACGATCTGAAAGAGGATCGGCTCGTGCCCGTCGTGGACGAGGCGTTCGAGGCCCTTGACGATCGTGTCGAGGTCGTCAAAGAAGTCTGAGAAGATCGGGACGATCCCGCGTCGAGTCAACCTAGAGGCGAACCAGTCCAAGACTGCGCCGATGCGCGTCTGGCCACCCGGCTCAGCTGCGTTCAGGGTCGTGATCATCGCGAGGAGCTGCGCTTCGCCGTTGCCAGGCGCGACCTTCTGGCGACCCTCTTCGTCGAAGATGACGAGGCCTGCTGTGTCGCGGCGCTTGAGGGTGAGGTGAGCTAGGCCTGCGGCACACCAGCGCGCATAGTCGAGCTTGTTCCAGTCGAGTGAGCCGTAGCTCATCGATTCGGAGCCGTCGACGAGCAGGTGACAGGCGAGGTTTGTCTCCTCGATGAATTCTTTGACGACGAGGCGGTCGGAGCGCGCGAAGACCTTCCAGTCCACACGCCGCAACTCATCCCCAGGGACATACTGGCGGTGTTGAGCGAACTCGATCGAGCTCCCTCTATGAGGGGAGCGGTGGCTGCCAGCGAGGAAGCCCTCGACGATCGTGCGCGCGACGAGCTCTAGGCCCGAAATTCGGTCGATGATCTTCGGGTCTAAGCCTCGGTCGGCGGCGCCCGCAGAGGCCGCTCCGTTCGCCATGCTTAGGCTCCAGCCCCCGCGACGCCCGGGACCCCAGCAGCGACACCGCTCGACGGGTCGACCTCTTCAATGATGCGGTCGATGACGTGGTCGGAGGTGATGCCCTCAGCGCGCGCGCTGAAGCTCGTAACGATGCGGTGACGCATGACCGGGTGCGCGACCCATCGGACGTCTTCGATCGCGACATGATCGCGACCTTCGAGGGCAGCTCGGACCTTGGCCCCGAGGACTAGGAACTGGCTGGCCCGCGGACCTGCGCCCCAATTGACCCACTCGGTGAGGAAGGGGAGCGGGTCTCCAGAGTGGACGCGTGTGCCGCGCGTGATCGCGAGGCAGTAGTCGAGCACGTGGTCTGCGATGGGGATCGCGCGGACGGTCTCTTGCAAGGCCTTGAGCTGCGCTCCGTTGATGACCGGGGTCGGCTCGTCAGAGCTCGTACCTGTCGTGCGCTTTAGGATCTCGCGCTCTTCATCGTGGCTCGGGTAGTTGACCTGGACCATGAACATGAAGCGGTCAAGCTGGGCTTCGGGGAGCGGGTAGGTTCCCTCTTGCTCGATCGGGTTCTGAGTTGCGAGCACGAAGAAGGGGTCGGGGAGCTCGTGACATGTGCCTGCGCTGGTCACCTGTCGCTCGACCATCGCCTCGAGGAGCGCGGCTTGAGTCTTCGGAGGTGTACGGTTGATCTCGTCTGCGAGGACGACGTTTGTGAAGAGGGGGCCAGGCTCGAAGCGGAAGGAGCGCGCCGAGGTCTCTGGGTCCACGTGCAAGAGCTCCGTTCCCGTGATGTCCGATGGCATCAGGTCAGGGGTGAACTGGATGCGCTGGAAGTCGAGGTCGAGCGTTCGTGAGAGGCTAGAGACGAGCAGCGTCTTGGCTAGGCCGGGGACTCCCTCCAGGAGGCAGTGGCCTCCAGCTAGGAGGGCTACTAGGAGTTGGTCAATGACCTCTTCCTGTCCCACGATTACGCGGTGGAGTTCGGTCTTCATGCGCGCGTGAGCTTCGCGCAGGCTTTCGATGTCGGTCATGGCGTGCCTTTACTTGGGATGTGAAGGAGAGAGGATACCGGCGCGCGGTGCATGGGGGGAGGGGTCCCGTGCTGCTTCTCGTGAATCTCTCCTCAATCCTTGCTCTTCACACGCAAGCGATACACGCCCTCTTCCGTCAAAATCCATGCTCTGGAGTCGGCGGCTACGAGGCCCTGAGGGAGGCACTGAACGCTCGGATCGAGGGGCGTGTGCCCTACGAGATAGAGTCCACGCGTTAGGTCAAAGATGAAGAGTCCTCGATCTGATGCTGAGAGGAGGCGCTCAGAGCCCAGCTGGTGTGCTCCGACGAGGGTCTCTCCTAGGCTCAGCTGAATGGAGCGGTCGGCTCCCCCAAGGTGCTCTATCTGATCTCTGCCTCCCCTTGATAGGGCTATGAGCGGGCTGTCTTCGTAGCTTCCGATGACCGAGATCCACTCAGTTGAGAGGGCTGGATCCTGTGCGAATGGGGAGGACTCAAGCTCCGGATGCAGGCTGCCTAGGAGCAGCTCATAGACCGATTTACCTCCAAAAGGAGCCCAGAGGACGCTGGTCTCGGCTGCTGGCGTTGGTTCGGGGGCATATTTGAAGCCTTCGCTGGCCCGTTGCCCCAAGACTGCACGCAAGGGCCGCCCCTCTGCCAGGTCGAGCGTGGCACAGGCTCCGAGCCCAGTGGCGAAGATGAGGCTCGTGCCGCATAAGACTGGGCTCGGCGCAGAGATAGCTGGAGTTCGCGTGGCTGCGAAGCGCTCGCCTTCACCAGGGAGCAGGTCAGAGCCGCGGGCGAGAGACCTTTTCCAGACGAGCTCTCCAGTCTCAAGGTCTAAGGCGAGCGCGACAGCCTCAGGACGAGCGAAGTTCAAGAGCAGGGAGCTCTCCCCTTTGTCTGAGAGATCCCAGCGCCGAGCTTGAACGATGAGGAGGTCATCGACCGCGAGCGGGCAGGGTTGGAATTCCCATGCGCCAGCACCGATAGCATTCTCCAGGCTCGCGAGCGCTGCTCCGCTCGCGTCTCGCCAGCCACCTTCTCCAAGAGACCAGCGGGGAGCAGGGGGAGCTCCGGGTCGGAAGGCGAAGAGCGCGTTGGAGCGCACATCGCGTACACGGCCCAAGACGCTGAAGGCGAGCTCGCCCTTGGAGGAGGGGCGGTGCCTCCAAGCTGAGCCAGGTCGCTTCCATCCTCTAGCGAGCGGTTGCCCAGAGAGGCGCGCCAACTCTTCGAGCGCGAAGGCGCTGCCTTTACCTCTCTCTTTGAGCGTCCAGCCGAGCTCTGCAGATTGGATGAAGACCTGAGTCTCATTCCAGCGGGTCATGCCGCGAACACCAGAGGCAGCTGAGCTGGTGTCCTTGGTCAAGACCGCGAAATCGACAACCTCCCACTCATCAGCGGTCTCCCAGCTCTCGTATGTGATGGGAGCGCTCTCTTCAGCTCGAGCGGCGGCAGCCGCTATGAGTCGTCCGTCATTGAGGAGGGTGGCGCCTTGCTCTGCTTGGCGTTGCCATGCGCGCGCGTGGTGAGGGCGGTCTAGCTCGCTCTCTAGCTCATTCAATAACAGGGCGGATCGGACGCTCGCATGAGTCCCTGGGTAGCGAGAGCAGAGCGCAGCTAGAGGCCCTCGTTGACGTTCTATAGGGAGCGCGCGCACAGCGGCGAGCTCAGCGTCTGCTTGTGCAGCATTGAAATGGCTCCAAGGTAGGAGGAGCTCTCGCTCGTTCTGAATGAGCCTCAGCATGATCGCGCTAGCGAGACCCTCTATTCGGCGCTCACTCCACAGCGTCGGTTCGGTCTCTGCTGATTCCCAATGGAGCCGCGTGTCCCACCTGACCCAGCTCTCTAGCGACCCAGTCTTTAGCGCTGCGCCCCAATGCTTGAAGATCTCTTCGAGCTCTTGATCTGCTGCTGCTTCGCTTCGGATCTCATCTCCGAGGGCTATCTGTCTCTCCAGCTCTACATCTCTCGGCAGCCAGGTGTCATTGCCGAAGCTGCCGGAGGCCCTCCAGGGATCCTCATCGATGACCGTGGGATCAGCGAGCGACGCCGAAAAGATCGCGGCGCAGAGGAGGCGCCACATGCTGCTAGCGGCGGCGGACCGGGAGCCCTGCCGATTGGATGGAGCTCTCGATGATGAGCGTGGCTTCCTGTCGTCGCCTCTTCATGATGCGTGCGCGGTAGATGAGATCTCCCGAGGCCTCGATGCCTGCGTTCAGTTCGCTGTGGCGATTGATCGCGAGCGCGTGTTTCTCATGAAGTTGCGTCTCACTCTGCTCAAGACGTTTGGACTCAGAGAGCGCAGGTCGGAGCCCTTTGGTTCCGAGCTGGGCGAGGAGCACGAGAGGGACAAAGACGGGTAGCCAAAAGAGGGTCACCTCAGCTGCGCGAGCGAGGGGTTGAAAGCGGTTTGATCTCTTTTTCTTTTTCATCGCAAAGGCTCTCAGCCGAGCTTCCTACCAGCATACACGGCATCTCCGCCAAGGAACTCTTCGATGCGCAGGAGTTGATTGTATTTGGCGACGCGGTCCGAGCGGCAGGGGGCACCGGTCTTGATTTGGCCTGCCCCGGTCGCGACGGCGAGGTCTGCGATGGTCGTGTCCTCAGTCTCACCAGAGCGATGGCTCACGACCGATTTGAAGCCTGCACGGCTCGCCATCTCCATGGCCTCGAGGGTCTCAGTGAGCGTTCCGATCTGGTTCACCTTGATCAAGATCGCGTTGGCGATGCCTTCAGTGATGCCGCGCTCTAAGCGCAAGGGATTCGTGACGAAGAGGTCGTCACCGACGAGCTGGACTCGGTCACCTAAGGCCTCTGTCATCGCCTTCCACCCATCCCAGTCGTCCTCTTCGAGGCCGTCTTCGATCGAGTAGATGGGGTATGCATCGCAGAGCTTCGAGTAGAACTCGATCATCTCATCTGCGCTCTTTAGTTCTCCCTCCATCATGTAGCCGCCGTCGGAGTGAAACTCCGTCGCGGCCGCGTCGATGGCGATCCGAATGTCTTGTCCTGGCTGGAGACCCGTCTTCTCTGTGGCCTCTAGGATGAGGGTGATGGCTTCCTCATTGCTCGCGAGGTTGGGGGCGAAGCCGCCCTCGTCACCTACGGAGGTCGCGAGGCCGCGCTCTTTGCAGACGGCCTTGAGAGCGTGGAAGACCTCGGTGCCCATACGCAGACCTTCTGAGAAGCTGGTGGCACCAAATGGCATCACCATGAACTCCTGCAGGTCCACGTTGTTATCTGCGTGCTCTCCGCCGTTCAAAAT
>JAPKBY010000003.1 GCA_028823185.1 Planctomycetota bacterium | reverse complement strand
AGAGCTCCCCCGCGTTCAAGTGTCGGATCGCGCGTTTGTTCTTGACGGCCCAAGGGTCCCCCGCATTTGCGCTCTCCACATTGGCAGCGCTCTCACGCTCGCCTCTCTCAATTACCGGCGGGCCGCTTGCAGCTTCGTTAATAGGGGCGCGCTCATCCTCCCTCATCACCCACCATGCGACAGAGGCGCCGAGCGCAAGGAGAGAGACCACGGCGCTGAGGCGCATGGTGCTCATGACGTCGTCTCCTCACCAACACCGCGAGCAGCCAAGAGCGCTGGAAAGCGTCCATAGGCGGAGGGGTATCCAGTCTCGCGCTCTATCTCTCTGACACGCCTCAAGAAGTGCTCATGTGCTTCAGCCAAAACGCTCGTCGTGTTGGCATCACAGAAATACGTCCTGCAACCGAGCGCGCGCGCTGTACGAGCGGTGCACTTCCCTCCGCTGTGATACGGGCAGCGCCCCTCTCCTTCAGGAGCTGAGGCCTCAGGCATCCTCTCCGCGGCAAAGTCAGCCTCTAGAGCGGTCGCGTAGAGTTCATGACCAGCCTCCTCAAAGCGGCAGCAGAGCCCCCGTTGAATGCAGACAGGCTTCGCGGCTTCGACAAATGCGTCCACCTCAGCATAGAGAGCTTCAAGTGCCTCGAAGGCACGCTCACGCACCTCGGGCTCCACGACCTTTGCGATCCCAGGACAGGTGGAACGAGCCTGCTCGAAGCCATCCTCATCCTCCATCACGCTCGGCCAATAAGGAAACTGACTGCAGTGAGCTGGGCGCGCCTTATAGACCGAGCACTCATTCGTGCCTTCAAGGAGGGCGCAGCGGCCGCGCTCCTCACGAAGACTCAAGCGCTCATGACCTGTCCGAGGATCTCGCACGCGGCGCAAGAATCGATCAACGAAGGCGTCAAGCTCCATGCCTTTTGCGCTCGCGAGGCTCTCTAATTCAGACTCCTCTACCCAGATGTAGCCGCTCCCACCGGAGCAGCAGTGACCACATCGATGACAGTCAAAGGTGAAGGGCACGACGCCCAAGAGACCGGGATCCTCAGCGTGAACAGCCACGCCTCAACGCCTCCGCGGCCGCCTAACCGGACCCTTCCCAGAAGGCTTTGAGTAATCGAGGGAGTCAAAGCCCGCGAGTTGTTCTTTCACGTCCGTGATGAGCTGCTCGAAGCCCTGATATCGGACCTCAATCTCCTTGGCCATCATCTTCTCAATGAAGTAGTGCAGGTGTGGCGAGAAGCCCTGGCTCTTGAGCTCTGGTGAAGAGAGCCGCTCCATGATTTGTTTTCGGAGCATGTCCTGATCGTCTTCGCCCTCAAAGGGCAAGCGCCCGATCACGAGCTGAAAGAGCGTCACACCTAGACTGTAAATGTCGGAGCGCTCATCTGCTATCGCGCCACCACGCGCTTGCTCCGGTGATAGATATTCCTTCGTGCCGGAAGCGGAGTCATCACTCAACGCTGGCGCTCCGCCCTCCGCGGCGAAGCCAAGGTCGATCAACTTGACCTTCCGCTCGGCCGTGAACATGACATTGCCCGGCTTCACATCACGATGAACGATCGCTTCTCCAGCTAAGTATTTCAGCACCTCCGCCACCTCGAGCACGATCTGCAAGGCG
The DNA here is from genome assembly GCA_028823185.1 of Planctomycetota bacterium. GTDB lineage: Bacteria > Planctomycetota > UBA1135 > UBA1135 > JAKVCE01. Next base: position 19,377 of record JAPKBY010000003.1, on the reverse strand, counting down.
TCGCTCTCAGGGAATGGCCGCCCCTCATCCAAGATCTCTTGGAGGGTGGCGCCGTCGATTAACTCCAGCTTGCTGAAGTAAGCGAATTTCCCAGAGTCAGCCACCAGCTCATATTTGGCGACTCCGCTACATCCCACGAGTCCAAGATGAGAGAGAGAGCCCAACATCTTCGCCTCGGCGACAAAGGCCTTTAGGGTCGGTTTATGCAGGGTCGATGCCCGCTGGAGCACCTTCAGAGCAAAGGTCTTCCCGGTCTTCTTCTCTCTGGCTCGCCAGACATCAGCTGTGCCCCCGGTCCCTAATTTGCCCAAAATTTCATATCCGGGGATCTCAGGGATCTCTCCCGCGTCTGTTCTTCTCAACCTTGCGACCTCAGCATCGGGCCAATCAAAGCGTTCTTGGAGAAGCTCGTCGAGCGCCTCTCCACCCTGGAGCGCGGGAAAGACAGACTTTGCATCTTCCTGCGAAAGATGCCCACGATGGACCAATTTCGCTAAGAACTGAACGTCTTCTGAGGATGACATGGTGAGGATGCGCCGAGCTAGGAGGAGAGCTAGGAGGAGAGCTACCTCGAAGCCTACCCGATCTTGAGTCAATCATGGACCACACAGAAGGCACTAGGAAGCCTGCTTCTCGTCAAGTTCTGACCCTCTAGCCTCCGAGAAATAGAGAGCAGTCAACCGCTGCCTCTACTTTGAAGCCCTTCCAACCCCGCACAGTGCATCGCTACTTCGAGCTCGCCGACTCCTTTGTGGAGGTGCGTGAACTCGGTGGCGACGGCCTCGAGCTGAACTCACCCAAGAGCCTAGATCGCGGCTCCTATCGCCACCTAGTGCTCAGCACCTGCTTGCCTGAGTTTGACTCAGACCCCAGCAACAGGCTCAAGGTCCTCTTTCCTGAAGACCCCACACTGGCAGAGGACCTCCTCTACCAACTCTGCGTTGATGTGAATCCGCAGCTCGCCATCCACAAGGTCTCGATAACGAGCCAATCGAACGGCACAGCGACCGCCCTTCAAGCCGACTCAAGCTCATACTCTGACTTCCTCGAGCGTCTACGCTCCAAGCAGAAGCGCCTCGAGGGTCGTCTCCTGCGACAAGTCTTCGGGCAAGAGGAAGCTGTCAGCGCGCTCACTCGCTCTGTCGCCAAAGCCTCCGTTGGCCTCGCCACCGAGGGACGCCCGCTCGGCTGCTTCCTCTTCGTCGGCCGCACAGGCACCGGCAAGACTGAGCTCGCCCGCACGCTAGGACGAGAGCTCTACGGGAAGGACAACCCCCCTGGGCTGATTCGCATCGACTGTTCAGAGATGGGCCTCGCTCACGAAGCCAGCAAACTCACCGGCGCCCCTCCAGGCTATGTCGGCCACGAATCAGGTGGACAGCTCACCGAAGCGATCAGAGAGAACCCTGAGTCTGTCGTCCTCTTTGATGAGATCGAGAAAGCTCACCCGCGCATGCACAACCTGCTCCTCCAAGTCTTAGAGGAGGGCGCGCTCACTGATGGACGCGGCCAACGAGTCAGCTTCGAGCGAGCGATCATCATCCTCACATCGAACGCCGGCGCACAAGACGTCCAAGCTGCAGGCCGCAAGGTCGGCTTCGATCGCTCCAGCCCGATCAATAAAGCGAGCCGTAGAGAGCTCACAGAGAAGGCGCTGCGCGAGAGCTTCACCCCTGAGTTCTTAGGGAGGATTGACGAGACCTTGCTCTTCGAGGACCTCGACACTGAGACCGCGCGCCTCATCGCCCAAGCACGCCTGACAGACCTAGCCTTGCGAGCCCGTCGCACCGGGACCATCGTCGCCTTCACTCCCTCTGTCGCCCGCTGGGTGACCGAGCGCGGCTTTCATCCGGAGAATGGAGCCCGAGAGATCAGGAACGTGATCCAGCGTGAGGTGGAGCCTCGCCTCGCAGCGCTCTTGTTGACTGAGAAACCGGGCGCCGAGCGCATGGTCCGCGTGCGCGTTCAAGCCGGCGACCTCCGTTTCGACTTCGAAGATTGAGTCGATAGCTTAGGATCCCCGCCTCGCGTCATTGGCTTCTTAGTCAGGCGCATCGCAATGCTGACACCTCTTCGACGCGAACTCTCGATCCTCATCCGCCTAGCTGTCCCGATCGCGTTGACGCAGATCGCGCTCATGGCCATGGGCGTCGTCGACACCCTCATGTTAGGTCACGTCGACAAGGAGGCGCTCAGCTCCGCAGCGCTCGCGAACACCTGGATCGTCGGATGCCAACTCATCTTCCAAGGCTTCCTCTTCGGCCTAGACCCAGTCCTCAGCCAAGCCTACGGCGCCAGAGACCGGCGCAAGCTCTCCCTCACACTTCAGCGCGGAGTCATCCTCGCGCTCCTCGCGGCTCTGTGCTCAGCGCCGCTGCTGCTCTTCACCGCAGACGTTCTCAAGTTTACCGGACAAGACGCCTCCCTCTTGAACAGCTGCCAAGGCTATGCCGACGCACGCATCCCAGGGCTCTTGCCCTTCTTCTTGTTCGTCGTGCTCCGCGGGTGGCTGCAAGGCAGATTGATCCTCCGGCCGATCCTCTTCACGGCGCTCATCGGAAACGTGGTCAACGCGATCGCAAACTATGCGCTCATCTTTGGTCATTTAGGAATGCCAGAGCTCGGCGTCCGTGGCGCAGGGATCGCCACCAGCTGTACTCAGTGGGCTGTTCTCGCAGCGCTCCTCATCATCATCTGGCGCAAGCGGCTCGCCCGAGGTGGCTGGAGTGGCTGGTCAAGAGAGGCCTTTGAGTGGCGCGCATATCTCCCTTTGATGGCGCTCGGCTTCCCCATCGCTGCTCAGCTCGGGCTGGAGATATGGGCCTTTCAAGTCTCAACGCTCGCGGCAGGCAAGCTCTCTGTGACGTCGCTCGCCGCGCACTCGATCGTCCTCAACTTAGTCTCCCTCACCTTCATGTTGCCGCTAGGGATCGCGCTCGCCACAGGAACGCGAGTCGGCAATCTGATCGGAGCTGGGAGACACCTCGACGCGCAGCGCTCCGCATGGACGGCTATCGGGATGGGAGCGTTCACCATGACATTCTTCGCTGCCCTCTTTGTCTTCGGCAGATGGCAGCTGCCTTCCCTCTATGGGGCTGAAGCCTCGGTCGCCGCTTTAGCCGCGACGATCTTACCGATCGCTGCTGCCTTCCAAGTCTTTGACGGCACCCAGTGCATCGCCGGCCTCATCCTACGCGGCATGGCTCACCCCAAGCCGGTCGCTTGGTTCAACCTCATCGGCTATTACGTGCTCGGCCTGCCGCTCGCCTGGTATCTAGCCTTCCATCTTGAGCACGGGCTCACGGGGATCTGGTGGGGTCTAGCTGTCGGCTTGCTCTTCGTCTCCATCGGCATCTGCAGCTATCTCTACTTTCGAGGCCCAGCGCTCGCCGCTAAGGCATCAGCAAAGATGCTGAATCAATAATCATAAGGCGTGGGCGCCGGAGCACCTTGATACGCGAGCCAAGCGCCCAGCAAACACAAGGCTGAGACGAGTCCGACCGCGCGAGCATGGCTCCACCCTCCTCCTCTCTTTAAACCGACCGCGATAGCGAGCACCGCAGCTCCAAAGCAAGCCGCTGACCAGGGATCGAGGTAAGCATAGAGCGCGCCACAAGCTGCCAAGAGGATAAGCATCGGCGCAGCCACAGCGGCGACGAGACCGCCCGCCTCGCTCGTCCCTGTGAACCATGAGACCACAGCCGCTGCGACGCTCGCCGCACAGATCGCGCCGCTGAGCTGTGCGAGCACCGCTGATCGCCCCAAGACGAGAGAGGGAGCTAAGAAGAGCGCTACCAGCGCGACGAGCGCAGGCGCTGTCCACCTCTCTGCGACGCGTGCTATCGGAGCGGCGAGCTGGGAGCTCGCGAGACAAAGGAGCAAGAGCAAGCAGATGAGCTGCACTCCAGATGCCACCGAGAGTTGATTTGCGCGCGCGCTCTCTGTGACCCACCAGACGGCGAACAAGCTCCCGAACAACAGCAGCGTACGGCCCAAGCGTCCGGGCCTCTGCCCGAATGAGAGGAAGAGCACGCCGAAGAGGAGCGCGATCCAAGGCAAGCGCTCCGTCACCGCTCCGGCACCAAGCTCCGGAAGCCCGAGCAAGAAGGTGTGCGTAGAGAAGTAAGCCAGCGGTAAAGCGAGCGCTGCCAGAGAGGCGCCGAAGCGCTCAGAGCAGAGGACTACGAGCCCGCTGATGACTCCGGGGATCAGCGCAGCGAGGGCCGCCTCAACGACGAGGCTCAATGGTCAACCTTTAGCGCCGTTCGCTTCGATGCTCATGGTCACACGAACATCATCACCGATGCCCTTCAAGCCATAGTCCATCCCGAACTCAGAGCGCTTGATCGAAAAGGTGGTCTCGAAGCCGATCTTCTTTGTCCCGCGCTGCTCCCCTTCACCTGTCATATCCATCTCGAAGCGCAGGTCTTTCTTCTCACCTCGCATCGTCATCTCGCCACTCACTGCATAGCGATCCTCACCGAGAGCCTCGACCTTCTTGGACTGAAAGGACCAGGTCGGGAACTCCTTGCAAGAGAAGAAGTCTGGACCGCACAAGTGTTCATCGCGCCCCTCATTGTTCGTGTCGACGCTGTCCGCTTTCACTTCAAACGAGACTGAGGTGTCCCCGAGCTGCTCGGGAGACCATTGAATCTCTCCAGAGAACTCATTGAAGCGGCCGTAGGCATAGGAGACGTTCGCATGCTTCACCCGGAAGATGATCGACGAGTGGACCAGATCGACCTCAAAGGCCTCAGCTGTAGCAGCGCTCACGTCGAGCTCCGGCACCGCAGATGAGAGGAAGAAGACGGAGAGGAGGGTGACGGAGAGGAGAGAGAGGGGCTTTTTCATCGTGTGTTCCTTCAGAGGCGAGAGAGGTCTGGTCTTATTTAGGCTGCACCTAGGAAGGAGCAGAGGGCACCAAAACGAGAAGCCCCATCCATTGTTTGCAGCAATTTATAAAAAGCACGAGCTGAAACATATCGTCAGACGGACGCTAAAAATCAACTCACCCCCACCTGCACGACGCTGAGTTGGCGATGGAGCAGCAAAATCCAAGGGCGTGGCTGAGCTCTCCTTTATAGAGCAAGCATTCAGGCAATCGGCCCGCAAGCCCCTCCTAGGACGTAAGATCTCTGACCGTGCGATTCTCACTCTTCTTGATCCTCTCGTCCCTCTCCCAAGCAGAAGCTCCTTTGGGAGCGCCTGTCCATCGCGACTTGGCTCAGGCGACCTCATCTGCAAAAGCTGACGCCGCGACCGCTCAAGACAAGCCAGCGCTTGAAAAAGCTGGGGTCTGCGCGACAGGCAAAGACAGCCAGCTCAGCTTCCATGAGCTGGATGACCTGCTGCTTCTGCGTCACGCACGCTCTCCTCGCGGAAGAGAGATCCTCCGCCATCTCCTCGAAGGCCACCTGGTGGACGAGATCGCGAAGCAGCGAGGAGTGGGAGCCAAGCAATCAGAGATCGAAGCTCACATCGAGCTCCTCGAACAACAGATCATCTCCAGCGGTCAAGCAAAGGACCTCAACGAGTACCTCGTCGACAGTGGCGTCGCCCCAGAGATCTTCCGTGAGTACATGCGCCTCGCAGTCCTCCAGGAGAGCCTCACTCGACTCTCACTCGGGATCGAAGAGGGCGGCAACGTAACCGGCGAACAGCAGACAGCTTGGTTGGACTCAGAGATCGAAAAGCGTGGGCTAAAAGAGCCTTGGCAAGACCTCCCTGACAAGGACGGCGTCGTCTTGATCTGTGCGCCCGTCGAACTGAAGACCTCAGAATTCCTCTCACACCTCCGCGCACAGCTCCCTCCAGCTGAGCTCAGCGAGACCTGCTATCACCTCCTCCTCGCTCGTCGTATCAGCGCTCGGATGCCAGACATGGCTCAGACGGAGATCGATGAGGCCATCGCCCAAGAGATCAAGCGTCGCAGATTGGTGGCGGAATCAGACCCGGCCTATTCTGGTGTCGGCTTTGAGAGGCTCCTCGCTTCGCAAGGGCTGACGCTAACTTCACTCCAGAGAGACCCCTCTGTCACGATCGCGGCCTTGTCAGGTCTCTACATCGATGAGGTCTACTCAGAAGAGGGCCTGCGCGCCGCCTACAACACCGAGCGCGTCTTCTTCGATGGCTACTACGGTGAGGCCTTAGGGGTGCGCGCAATCCTCCTCCAGGCGAACCTCTTCCCCAATGAGTTCATTCCGCGCACCTTCGAGGCTGCGGAGAGAGAGCTCCTCAAGCTGATGGCGCTCGTGAGCAACGAAGATGACTTCCTCGCCTTCGCTCAGGAGCACTCGGAAGCGAAAGGCAAGCTAGCCAAGGGAGCTCTGCATTGGATGCCGCTGCTCGACAAGCAGATCGGCAGTGAGCTCCTCAGCGAGGCCTTCTCGCGCTGGGGTGGGCGTCCTGAAATACCGACGCTCCCATCTGAGCGCCTCCTCGGACCTAGGCGCACTCCCAAGGGCCACGCAGTCATCTGGCTCAGCGGACGCAGGCCGGCTCCAGCTTGGAAAACCATGGCAGTCTACGTACGTCAAGAGCTCCGCAAACGCTTCATCGAAGAGGTCCTAAAGCCCTCCGAGGTCGTTTTAACGATCGACTAATCCACTGAAGACGAGCTGAACCGTGCGTGACTAAGGCGTAAGCGCTAACCTCTCTCGCTGAGGTCACCTCTACGGGTTCAACAGCTCTCACCCACCTCGCATCATCATGCTCATCGCAAAAGTCGTCGGAAGTGTCGTCGCAACTCAAAAGGACCCTGGGATCTCTGGTCACAAGCTCCTCGTCCTCCAAGTTCACGACCAGGCCAACCAGCCTAAAGAACAATATGTGGTCGCAGTCGACGCCATCGGCGCAGGCACTGGAGATCTCGTCCTCTACGCGACCGGATCAAGCGCGCGTCAAACAGAGATAACAAAGGACCGACCCTGCGACGCAGTCACGATGGCTATCGTCGACTCGTGGGATCTCGGGGGAGAGAACGTCTACGAGAAGTGGGCCTGAGGGAGCGCGTGCATCTAGGCCGTGTCATCGGGCGCCTCGTCGCCTCCCACCGCTACGAGGGCCTCTCCGGGGTCCCGCTGCAACTAATACAGCCGCTTGACGCTGACGGAGAAGAAGCTGGCAGCGCGCTCGTAGCCTGCACGGTCGTCTCTAGCGGTCCAGGAGACACTGTCCACTTCATCGATGGTCGCGAAGCAGCCATGGCCTGCCCCGAAAGCTTTGTGCCTGTCGACGCCACGATCCTAGGCATCGTAGAGGAGGCCACAAACAACAGCAGAGTTGTCGCAGGCCTGCACGGGAGAGACCGCTGATGTTCCTCGCTGATGTCGTTGGAAATGTAGTCAGCCCTATCCAGTGCGACTTCCTCAATGGGAGGGTCCTCCTCCTCGTTCAACCGGTCACGCCGCGAGACATGCCCGCCAGTAACGCTCGCATCGCGATCGACACTGTCGGCGCAGGAGAAGGAGACCGAGTCCTCGTCATAGATGAGGGAAACTCCGGCAGGCAGATCCTCGGCGCGAGCGATGAACCGGTGAAGACCCTCATCGTCGGAGTCGTGGATCACATCGAGCTCCATGGAGAGCACACCTACAACCACTGCGAAGGAGCATAGACATGAACCTCCAAGAGATGACTGAACAGTACGGCTGGACCGATGAAGAGGCCCGCCTTCGCAACGCTATCTGCGAGATAGGCAAGCTCTGCTACCAGAAGAACTTCATCGTCGGCGCAGACGGAAACCTCTCTGCGCTCCTCTCAGACGGGACGATGCTGATCACGCCCAAGGGAGCCATGAAGGGCTTCCTCTCCCCCCGCAAGCTCGCTCACGTCGACATGAAGGGCGAGCGCGTCGACGACGGCCCGGAGTGCTCATCAGAGGTCGGAATTCACATCGTCTGCTATGAAGAGCGCCCAGAGATGAAGGCCGTCCTGCACTGCCACCCTCCGCACTGCGTCGCCATGACCATCGCTGGGATTGACCTTCAGGTGCCGATCATCCCTGAGATCGTGGTCACGATCGGTGGGATCCCGACGACCCCCTACGCCACACCTGGAACAGACGAGCTCCCCGACTCCATCCGAGAGGTCGTGCGCTGCTCAGACACCTTGGTCATGAAGAACCACGGCTCAGTCACCCTAGGTACAAACTTATTAGACGCCTTTAAGAAGCTCGACATGATCGAGCACACAGCGCGCATCCTTTGGCTAGCGCACGCGGTGCGTGGCGGCATCGACCCGCTGCCCGATGAGGCAGTTCAGAAGCTCCTTGAGACTCGTCACGCCCTCGGGCTCTCGATGAAGAACACTCTCGAGACCCCATGCGGTGTCGACAAGAAGCCCTGAGCTTCAAAACTTCGGAACGCTCCAAAGCCAAACGATGAAGCAGAGGAGGAGCGCGTTGAGCGGATCTCCGATCGTGGCGCAGATCGCGACCCTCTTCATCTGTCGCCGGACCTCACCTCTCTTGAGCCCAGACGCAGAGGCCGTCCTCTCGAGTCGCCGCACAAAACGGATCATCCTGATCCAGCCTCGTAAGCTCCAATAGACGAAGAGCGCCATAGTCGTCACCCGGCAAATGAACACCGGATCCGGGAGCTCTCTCATACCTCACCGCGCACGAACCACCAGATCCCCAGATAGAGGAGGTTGGCGACGAGGATGACGAGGAGCGAGAGTCGAACTTCGCGCCTCTTCACGACGAGGGAGTGCTCAAGGAGCTCTCTGATCCTCTCACCTTCCTCCTCAATGGCCCGGCGCATGGCGCGCACAGCGCGCTCCTCTAAATCATCGGCGCGGGCGTCATAGGAGGAGGTCGCGAGCGAGACCAGCGAATCCTTCATCTTCCCGCGGACCTTATCTCCTAAGCCGCGCTTCTCATCTCCGGACTCGCCTATGAGCTCTTGATTCATCAAATGATCTTTCTCTCGGTGGGCGCCGAGGCCTCGATTTCAGCGCGCCGAGCCTCATAGCCAGCACGCCCCATCAAGGCATAAGCGGCGACCTTGCCTGCCTCAACACCCGGTTGATCGAAGGCGTCCACCCCATAGAGCTCTCCCATAACGGCGACGCTGATCTCCATCATCGCCAGATACTGGCCGACGCTCCTCGCGTCGACGCGGGGAAAGATGATCGAGACATTGGGGCGCCTAGCCTCAGTGAGGGCGACGCGTGTGCCCTCGCGCTCAGCAGTGAAGAGATCTCCGAGGTCAGAGCCTGCGAGATACTCGACCCCTTCGAGGTCTGGATAGGCCGAAGGCAGCGGCACGGCGTGGTCAGCCTGGGTCACAGAGAGGAGCGTAAACCACTTGTCAAAGGGGCCCTCAACATAGAGTTGAACCTGAGAGTGTTGATCCGTTACGCCCACCGCACGAACGGGCGTCGGCCCCTTGTGGACGATGTTTCCATCGACGCCTTTGCGCTTGCCGATCGACTCAGCCAAGAGCTGCGCGTACCAATCAGCGAGCGCCCGCAAGCGATGGCTATAGGAAAAGGTCACGGAGATGTTCTTCGACATCTTCTCCTGCATCAACCATTGGAGACAGGCGTACATCAGCGCAGGGTTCTCATCCAAAGGAGCCTCTTTGCAGAGCTCATCCATGGCGGCCGCGCCAGCGAGCACTCCCTTGATGTCGATACCGACGAGCGCAGAGGAGACCAGACCGACGGGCGAGAGCACGCTAAAGCGACCACCCACGCCATCGGGGACGACGAAGGATTGATAGCCCTCTCTCTCAACGATCTCGCGCAGGATGCCCTTGGTCTCATCCGTCGTGACGACGATGTGCTCTCGATGCGCTTCTTCGCCGAGGGCCTCAACAAGGCGACCTCTAAAGAGGAGAAACTGACTCATCGTCTCTGCTGTGCCGCCTGATTTGGAGATCACATTGAAGAGCGTCTCCGATGGGTCGAAGTGATCGAGCCATTCACCGACGAGGTCTGGATCAACATTGTCGAGGACGAAGAGTCGCGGGTGCCCAGGCGGCGGCGCGAGGTCATGGAAGGGGCTGGAGAGCGCAGCGTGCAGCGCTGTATTTCCAAGCGCAGAGCCGCCGATACCGAGGACGACGACGTTCTTAAATCGTCCCTCCACGGAGGCGGTGTATTCGAGGACGGCATCATGAACCTCTTGTTGGTATGGGAGATCCATCCAACAGAGGTCTAATGAGCGGCGTGCCTGTACAGCGGCCAAGGCCTTCGAAGCGGTCTCACGTAGATCGCTTAGCTCCTCTAGTGAGACTCCCTGCTCCGGCCCAACGGCTGAGTCCAAGGCGTTTGTGATGTCGAGTGTGATGCGATCCATAAGTTCTCCATTTAGGCGGCCAAGCAGCCTAAGGCACCTCCGACTCACAGTGAAAGCTTCCTCACTCGAAGCTAGAGGCTCGAGGCAGTTAACACCGCCAGAAGCCATGAGCACTTAGGATTTGGTCTTCATGAGCCCTAGAGGCCTATTAAGGATACATATGAGATCGTTTGCTAGACTAGTGTGTCAGCTGCCTTCCCGCGCCTCACACCACCACCCGCTCAGCACTTCCCCATGAGCCCTCTCAGCAAACTTCACAAGATCGGCGCCTTTGCCAAATTGGCAAAGACGAACCTAAGGACCCTGCGCTACTACGAGGAGGTTGGACTCCTCCGGCCTGCTGCGCGCTCTAGCGGAGGCTTCAGGTACTACCGCGACACCGACCTCAACAGGATTCGGCTCATTCATAGCCTCCAGGAGCTAGGTCTGACCCTCGAAGAGATCGGTTCCTCCCTTGAAAACACGCGTGAAATAGAAGACCGCAAAGAGAAGTTCTCCAAGGTCCACGCAGCCCTCGGCGCTCATAGCGAGCTAATAGCTAGCCGCCTTACGCTCCTAGAGGCTCAAAAGGCAGAGATCGAGTTGGCCCGCAAGAAGCTTGAGCAGTGCGAGCACTGCGAGAGCTTTCCAAGCTTGGAGAATAACTATTGCGAGCCCTGTGAGGTTGATGGACAGCGCCTGCCGAACCTCATTAGCGGACTTTTCTAAGTAATCACGGGCTTTCTCAAGCTATCGGGTCCTCTAAGGCACCACAGAGCAGACCCTCAATTGACCCTCCTTCGCGACGCGTCCACAAGGACGCACGGAAAGACCCCAAGGAGGACAACATAGACACCCGATAGTTCGGATGAAGGGTCTGCTATGGCCCCACCACCAATGCCATGTCCGAACCCACCGCATCCTATTCATTTCGTGCCAAGGGCTCCTGGAGCCCCGTTCTTCATATCTCCGGCCCCGAAGGAGATCTAGGCACCCTCACCCTGAGGAGAAATCGCTGGGGAATGATCAACGGCGCCGCCTACGCCCCCATAAAGGGCGAAAAGATCGATATAAGGCGCGATCCAGGCATCCTCCGTAGTCAATTCTCCCTCTGGAGTGAAGGTAGAGAGTGGCTCGGCGCCTCCCTGCGCTGGTCCTTCATTGGCCGCATAATCGACCTCTCGACTGGAACGAGAGCGATGCGACTCGTCCCTCTGGAGAACTTCTCTCCCGGATGGACGCTCCACGCCCCCAAAACAGGCCGTATGGCAAAGGTCCACCTAGGAGCCTCTCCCAGAGTCGACGTTTACCGCCGTATGGACTTCGAAGTCGTCCTCTTTTCACTCTTCTTGGCCTTTTTAAGCCGCCTAGAGTCTTGGTGGCCTGGACCTGCGATCGAGGATATCCACGACACTAAAGCGAGCGTTAAGGCCACCTGACCCCATTTTGTTACACAAGCAGCGCGAAGATCCAAGCTCGCGGGAATGCCAAGCCTCAAGAAGCGTCTCTTAGTGCTGAAACAGTCGAGATCTCACACATAATCAACCCATGAAGCCCTCAGTCGTCATCCTGCTGGTCCTTTCCGCCGTCACAGCCCTCGTCTTGGCGCTCACAAATGGCTCAAACGAGAACCAGCTCGAGGACATCGCTGGTGGTCCGACGCTCGTCACTCCAGACGCGTCTCAATCTGAGCTGGCGCTCCCTACAAACAACGGCTCATCCAGAACGGCTGCCCCCATCGCTGACGGGTCACAAGCCGCCGCAGAGGAGACCCTTGATGGAGAGCTCTCTCCCTACGAGAACGAGCTCCTCGGGAGCGTCCGATCTGACTCCGGCGACCCGGTCGGAGGAGCGACGGTCACTCTGAGCATGCGCCCCTTACAAGCGATGGCCTTCGTCAACGACCCGATCGACACGAGCGGTGACACGCAGACGGTCACAGGCAGCGATGGCAACTTTCGCTTCGTCGGAATCGAAGCGAATGAGAACTACACCCTCATCGTTGACCACGAAGACTACACCCGCAAAGAGGTCGGCAGCGTGCGCGTAGGCGTCACCGGACCTTTTGAAGAGCCCCCCATCACGCTCACTCAAGGAGCGACGCTCACGGGCCTCATCTCTGACACCGGCAACAACCCTGTCCCGGGCGCGACGATTCACTTGGACGGAATGTTAGCGGGTCTTGGTAACCAGCCCAGCCCCGACCGCATGACCGCGACGTCTGACAACTTTGGACGTTATGAGATCACCAATTGCCCGAACGGACAACGCACTCTGCTCGTCTCAGCAGATGGTTATGGGAGCGTTCTCCTCGGTGGCATCAAGATGGCTGGAGCGAAGCGCTTCGAACGCGACGTACAGCTAGAGGTCGCAGAGATGATCTGCGGACGAGTGATCGGCTCCAACAACATGCCCGTCGAAGGCGCGCAAGTGATCGCGCTCTCTTACTCCACCGGCAACACACAGAGCAGAGACTTCACCTTGACTGACGTTGACGGTCAGTTCTGCTTGGAGCATCTCAACCCAGGCCAGTACACCATCGCTGTCTCAGCCGTCGGCTATCGCCCCGAGCGCGCTCAGCGAGTCCAAACAGGCAGCACTGGCCTCGTGTTAGAGCTCACACCGCAAGCCAGCGTCTCTGGCCGAGTCGTCTCGAAGAGGACCGGAGAGCCGCTCGTGACCTTCACCTGCGTCCTGCGAACAGCTTATGAGAACACCGAAGTCACGAGCCCAACAGAGATCCGGGCTGACTTCCGCAACCCTCTAGGAGAGTTCAATCTCACCAACGTGCCGCCTGGTAGCTACGTCATCGAGGCCTCTGCACAAGGCTTCGCAGCCTCCTCCTCTTCGCGCTTCAGCGTCTCCCAAGGGCAAGTCATCGCAGGAATCACTGTCGAAGCCACCAAGGGTGGATCGATCACAGGCAGAGTCGTCGGCTCTGATGGCCAACCGCTCAAAGGAGCCTTGATCTCGACCCACGACAACACCTTTACGGACGACGCATTCACGAGAGCTCTCGGCGATCTCTTCCCCACCAACGCCTCATCAAAGAAGGTCCGCACAAACAAGAAGGGGAACTTCAAGCTCACAGGTCTCACGCCAACGAACTATCAGCTCCGTATTCAGGCGCCCGGTCATTCCCGCGAGGTCAAAAAAGACGTGCTCGTCTTGGAAGACAGAGACACTGATCTCGGCGCTCTCCAGCTCACAAGCGGAGGCGCAGTCGGAGGCTTGGTCGTAGATCAAGCTGGCCAACCCATCGTGGGGGCTCGCGTCACACTGAAGACTGATGGTCGACCTGCCAGCTACTTCGAGGCGAGAGAGACGAAGTCTTCCTCAACTGGAAGGTACAGCTTCCCCAACGTCCCAGCAGGCAGCTACAAGGTCATGGCTATGCGCTCTGATCCAGGCGACGACGTCTTTGGTGGACTCGTAGATCAGCAACGCAGCGAACAGCGCGTCAGCGTCCGCGAAGGCCAAGAGGCCAACATCGACATGCGCATCGGAGCGGGCCGCAAGGCACCCTCTGGAGCAGACCTCAGTCCGAGCACGGGCAATCTGACAGGCAAGAAGCCTCTCCAGTTCCCCAAGAAGACCCCGAAGAGATAGCCCCGCTCGAAGAGCGCTAGCCTTGGCCGAGCGCAGAAAGCGCCAAGGAGGTGCACGCCATGAGAGCGAGCAGACTAGCCCGCGGAACGGCCGCGATCTGTTGCTAGAGTGCAGCGGTGCCCGACCTGTTCACTCCCCCGATTGAAGAGCGCAGAGATAGCCTTGCGCTAATCCTAGGCCTCCCCGTAAAGCTCCGATTCGGGCGCTCAGGCACCCAACCCGTCGTCGCCCGTAGCCCAACGAAGGCGGAGCTAAAGCGCGAGCCTCACCTCAAGGGAGGTCGCGTCATCATCCTCCACAAGAGCTTCGAAGACGCCGACACAGAGGTGTGGGAAGACCTCGCGAGCTGGTTGCGCAACGGGCGTCGCTCACGCGCGGCTTGCCAGAGGCTAGACGCTTGGATTGATCGTCTACGAGTCGACCCTGTCCCGCTGCCTAGCAAGACGAGAGCTATCGGAGACCAGCATCGCCTCGATGAGATCTCAGAGAGGGTCATCAACGAACACCTCGCCCTTGAGCTCGTCGATCAAAAGACACCGGCCATCACTTGGACCCCAAAGAAGCGCAGCACCGCGCGTCGCGGTCTTCGCCTTGGGAGCTATGACGCATCAAGGGAGCTCGTGAGGATTCACTCGGTGCTCGACCAAGCCGCGGTCCCAGAGTGGGTCGTCGCTTTCGTCGTCTTCCACGAGTTTCTCCACGCCGTCATACCTTCGAGGCGCGTCGGAAGGCGCCTCATCCATCACGGGGCAGAGTTTCGCAAGAGAGAGGCAGCGCACCCGGACTTTTTGCGAGTGACGCGCTGGGAGAAGGCCCACATCTCACGCCTGATCCGCTCAGCGCGGACAGGAAAGCTGATCCGAGGCTCACTGAGCTGAGCGATCGGCGGAGAAGGATCAGTCGTAGCTGTTCTCTTCTTCTGCACCCGTCAAGCAGGTGCCGAGGACGTTGCCGCCGAGGGCTTCGAGTGTGTTGTGCGTTTGCTCAACCTGATGTCGCGGCGTCAGCCCGAGGCGAACGACGAGCACGATCCCGTCAGCGATGCCGCCGATGAGGCTCGCATCAGAGATGCGGAGCGCCTCAGGAGTATCGATCAAGACATAGGTGAAGCGACGCTTGAGCGAACCGAGGACGGTGCGCATGCGCTCCGAGCCCAAGAGTTGAGAGGGATTATCCGGGAGGTTTCCAGCTCCCATGACATGCACGCCGCCAACGGAGGTCGCCCTGATCGCGCTGTCAATCGGGCAGCTGCCTGAGAGAACATCAGCGAGCCCCTGGCGACGAGGGAGCCCGAGCTTCTCCTCTATGCCTGGGGAGTGAAGGTTCGCGTCAAGGAGCAGCACCTCTGTGCCGGGCAGCTCCGCGAGGGCGAGTCCCAGATTGATCGTAGCGATCGTCTTTCCTTCACCTGCCACGGAGGAGGTCAAGACGACTGAGCGTGGCGCACCCTCAGGGTTGAGAGCGACGACAGAGTTGCGCAGACCTCGGAACTGCTCAGCGACTCGGCCACGAGGGTCGCTCGCGAGCGAGAGCTCGTCGCCCTTGATCGTGACATCTCTAGCCTCATCGGGCTCGGCCTGACTGAGAGTCGTGGGTTGAATTGTCTTCTTTGCCATAGGTTTCACTTGGTGAGAGGTCTCACCCTCTCTTTCGGTCGTAAAGGACCCCTCGTCGGAGAAAATTCGGGACCTCGAAGCTCCTCGGACGCTCTCACGGGACTGAAGACCCCCTTATTGACGTAAAAGCCCCACATCGAGAGCCTTATGGAGACCTCTCGGGGCAGGAGGGAAGTCACGCAAGAGCTCACGAAGGAACTCATTCTCAACAGCCTCAGCTGCAGTTTGGATCTCAAAGGACCGCAGCGCCTCCTCCTGACCGCTCTCCTGCAAGGCCCAAGCGACCCTACGCCACGCCATCCAGAGCTCCTCCAGCTCTTCTGAGGCAGAAGGATCCACCATCGAGAGCTCCTCTAAGAGGAGCCCTCTGAGTTCTGCGCCACCAGCTCCTCCAGCCCTACACGCGAGCTTCTGGAGATCATCGCCAGCATCACCTGTCGATCCTGGCCGAAGCACTCCAGAGAGCTCTAAGAGCCGCTCCCAGCTCTCGGCTTCTTCCTCTGAGAGCTCTAGATCCTTCAAGGCGAGCGCGACTCGTGAACGCCCGAACTCGACCCTCCACTGAACAAGGAGCGGCTCTAGCGCTGCTCCTCGCTCGCTCTCCATCCAAGCTGAATAGAGGAGCTCGCCGCAGCTCTCTCCTTCACGCAAGGCGAGCTCTGCCCGCAAGAGCTCGAGGCCTGCGCAGGCGCTCAGCGCTCCGGACTCCATCCCTAGCTGATGCAGAGCGCGACCGAGGCCAGGTCTTGTAGCCAACCCAACGAGCTCATCAAGCGGAAACTCAAGCTCCGTCCAATCCAGATCTGAGCTCCCCTGCAGATCAGCGACGAGCGCCCTGAGCGCGCGAAACCAGAGCTCGGGGTCGCGGCTCACGCCCTCTGAGAGGACTCTCCTCGTGAGCTCACAAGCGCCGCTCCGCTGTCCCTCCAAGACGACCAGACGTGCCCAAAGCCCTAAGCGTGGAGTCTCCCTTGAAGCGCTCTGCCAGACCTCGCTCAAATCTTCCCCCGTAGCAGACCTCGAGGCCACCCGCGCGATCCCCCGCGCGATCTCCTCGATCTCCGCCATAGCTTGCTGATCCACCTCACCCTCAGCGAGCTCATCCAAGCGCTCACGGATCGCTATTTGCGTATCAAGCTCGGTCAAGACAAGGGCACAGCGACCCTTTGACGCAGCCGTCAAGAGACCTGAGAGCGCGACCCTGTCCCCTCTCTCACGCCACCTCTCTTCGAACCAAAGCAGCGGCGCAGGCCAGCCGGTGTTCGCGAGCGCTCGTGCCGACGCTAGCGCATCAGATGCACCCGCTCTGACGCGCAACGCCCACAAGAGCAAGAGCTCATCACTAGAGGAGAGACCAGCATCCCTGGCGGCAGAGACTCGGATCCATTGTCCAGTGCTCTGCCCGAGGCCACTGGCATCGACTGGCAGCCCGTGCAGTTGATAGCTCAATTTGTTCTGAGCGCAGAGCTCGTCTAACAACTCGAGAGGCGCTCCTTGAAAGGAGCTCATCGAGCGGCTCGGGATTAAGTCGACGCCTCGGTCGATGACGAGCGGGAGACCAAGACGCGCCCCTTGCGCGAGGCGCTCAAAGAGAGCAGCAGGCTTCCCCACGCTCGCAGGGAGATGAACGAGACCTCGCTGTGAGTGATAGAGCAGAGACTTCAAGCGCTCGCCGGAGATCGCTTCGGTCGCATAGGAGGGGTTCCACCTCGAGAGCAGCTCGACAAAGGCAGCTCTCGCGATCAACCGACTGTGAGAAGACTTATCACCGAAGAGCTCCAAGATCAGAGGGAGCCGCTCATCCCTAGCGGCGAGGATGCGTGTGATCCTTCGCTCTAGCTCGAAGTCAGCCTCTCCAGCCAACGCGATCAAGGCCAGCTCTTGCTCTGGCCGTAGCTCTGCGCAGAGGCGCCGCGTCGCGAGCTCGCGAGTCCTGGCATCCACAGAGCTCAGCTCGAGCAGATCGTCTGCGGGACCCGCCGCGAGGAGCGGGAGAGAGAAGAGGGCGAGGAGGAGTGTGGCGAGAGGCATTGATGGACCGTATCTGAGAGTTTCGGTCACAGCAGGGCCCTCGCGCAACGATCCAGAGGTCTCTGCCTGATATCCTCTCGTCATCAGCGATCCAACATTCGGAACATAATGGCCAAGATCCCCTTTCAACCCATCGGCAGCGAGCGCAGCGACTTCCTGCGTGAGACGAGCTTCCAGCTAAACACTGGCGCCACCGCACAGAGAGTCGACCTCCTCGAAGAGCGCAGGGCGGCGGTCCACGCTGGCTGGGGGGAGAAATATATCGACCGCGTCCACGCCAAGGGCAAGCTCACCGCTCGCGAACGCGTAGACGCCTTGAGAGATGAGGGCGCGCCGATCCGAGAGGTCGGCACCTTCGTCAACTTTGAAGAAGACTTCGCCGGACAAAAATCTCCAGGAGCAGGAGTCGTCACCTGCTTCACAAAGATCCACGATCGCTGGGTCGTCGTCATCGCCAATGACAACACCGTCGCCTCTGGTTCGTGGTGGCCGCGCACCCCTGAGAAGATCGAGCGCGCTCAAGAGATGGCGCTCAAGCTCAGGTTGCCTGTGGTCTATCTCGTGGACTGCTCGGGACTCTTCCTACCCGAACAAGCGCGCTCCTTCCCTGGCGCGACAGGCGCCGGGCACATCTTCAAAAAGAACAGCGAGCTCTCTGACGCAGGTGTCCCTCAGATCGCGGGAGTCTTCGGAGATTGCATCGCAGGTGGCGGCTACATGCCGATCATCTCAGACCGCGTCGTCATGACCGAGCAGGCCTATATGGTCATCGCGGGCGCCGCGCTCATCAAAGGAGCGAAGAGCCAAAATCTCTCCAGCCTCGACATCGGCGGCGCGGATGTTCACGTCGAACAGTCGGGCTGTGCAGACGCACGAGTCCCTGATGACGCTGCAGCTCTCAGCTTCATCCGTGATGAGATCGCCCTCCTCAGCTCAAGCGCCGCTCCCTACCACCGGCACGGCGCTGAGCCCTCGGCCCCTCTCCACTCACCGATGGAGCTGACTGGACTCTTCCCAGCGAACCATCGCATGACTTATCACGTGGAGGAGGTCCTCGCGCGGCTCGTCGATGACGGCCTCTTCTGGGAGCTCATCCCCCACAAGGGCCAAGAGATCCTCGTAGGCGTCGGGCGCGTGAACGGCCTCCATGTGGGCTTCGTCGCCAACCGCCAAGGGCTCATCGATGACAAAGACTTCCCGGGCGCGAAGAAGCCCGCAGGCATCCTCTACAAGGAGGGCATCGCGAAGACGAGCCTCTTCAGCAGGGCCTGCAATGACGACGGCATCCCCCTCGTCTGGCTTCAGGACATCTCTGGCTTTGACATCGGCGTAGAGGCCGAGCGCCAAGGGCTCCTTGGTTATGGATCGAACCTGATCTACACGAACAGCACGAACACGACGCCGATGTGCACCGTGCTCCTGCGCAAGGCCTCTGGCGCTGGCTACTACGCGATGGCTGGGATGCCTTATGACCCGGTCTTCCAGCTCGCTACCCCGATCTCAAGGCTCGCGGTCATGGAGGGGCGCACCCTCGCGATCGCCGCGTACAACACCAAGCTGAACGAAGACTTCGAGATCGCGACAGAAGACCCGGAAGAGCGCGCGAAGATAGAGGCGGGCATGCAAGCCATGGAAGAGCGCATCGAGGGCGACATGGACCCCTATCAAGCCGCCTCACAGATGGACGTCGACGAGATCATCCGCTTGGATGAGATCCGCTCATGGCTAGAGCTCTTCGCAGAGGCCAGCTATCAAGCGAGCGGGTACCGGCGCATCAAGAACCCTCGCATCTGGTCCTTGCACGACATCGGAGCGCTCACAGAAGAGCGCGAGGGCTGA
>JAPKBY010000195.1 GCA_028823185.1 Planctomycetota bacterium | reverse complement strand
GCGGCGATCTGTCTAGACAGCTATTACAACGAGCACCTCCCTGATGTCGTAGATGGCACATGGATTGAGGGGGGAGCAGGCAGCATTGAGCAGGCCACCGCATCTCTGCATGAGTCGCTGATGGAAATCTTGGGTGAGATCGGAGAGGGCATTCCAAGGAAGCTTTTAGAGTGGACGGGCCCGATCAGGGGTTTCTTAGAACGCGTCTATGCTGGCGTGATGCTCCACCCTGACAATGAGTCTGAGCGCGTCCTCATCAGCGCGCTCTCCTCCGTCTCTGACGCGCTCGCTGAGATCGACGCGCTCGGTGCGAAGCTGGGTGAGCGCAAGGTGAGGGCTCATGAGGCACTTGAGTTGATCTCATGGAGGGTCTCGACCGCGAGCGTCCCGCCGGCGCCAGCGAAGCTCGGCGAGCCGACCATCGAGCTCTTGGGCTGGTTGGAGCTCCTCCTCGATGACTCATCGGCGCTGATCATCACGGGTTGGAACGAGGGCTCGGTGCCAGAGTCTATTCAAGGGCACCCCTTCCTTCCCGAGGTCTTGCGGCAAGCTTTGAAGATCGCGACGAATGACGATCGTCAGGCGCGGGATGCCTACTCCGCTAGCGCTCTAGCGCAAAAGTCACAAGTGAGCTTCATCTCGGGGAGGCGCTCTGCAGAAGGAGAGCCGAAGCTGCCCAGCCGCCTCGCCTTTCATTGCTCGGAGGATGAGTGCATTGAGCGCACGAAGTTCTGGCTGTTGGATCATGGTGGAGGACGCGTCACGCCCTCTTCAGAGGCGATCCCTGAGCCAGAGCTCCCTCGCAGCTCCACCGAGTCGGCCGTAGAGACGATGCGGGTCACTGACTTCAAGACTTACCTTGAGTCGCCCTATCTCTTCTATCTGCAGCGAGTGATCAAGAAGTCCACGGTCGATGACACGGCGCGTGAGCTCGACCCCATGAAGTTCGGGAACATCATTCACGATGCGCTAGAGAAGTTCGGAGAGAGCTCGGTCGCGTCGTCGAACGACCCGAAGGTCATCGAAGAGTTCTTGGTGCAGAGCCTTGAGCGGCGGATCCTGAGACAGTTCGGTGCGAACCCACTGCCCGCTGTCTCGATTCAGGTAGAGCAGATTAAGTACCGCTATCAGAGCTTCGCGCGCTGGCAGGCGCAGAGAGTTCGTGAGGGATGGGAGATCGTTCATACGGAGTGGGCGCCAGAGGGAGGCAGCTATCACTTTGATGTTGATGGTCAGCCTATGCCGCTGCGCGGGCGCATCGATCGCATCGATCGTAACGCTGACGGGCGTTGGGCGGTCCTTGACTACAAGACGGGGGATAAGCCGCCGAAGCTGTCGGACGCATACGGAAGCATGAAGGGGTGGAAGGACCTCCAGCTCCCGCTCTATCAGCTGCTCTCGTCCGAGCTTGAGATGGAGCAGCCGCCGCAGCTCGGCTACATCGCTATTGCGCGTGACGTCTCTCAGATAGGTGCGGTGATGGGGAGCTGGGGGGAGGAAGTGATTGATGAAGCCTATGAGGTCGCGAAGGAAGTCATCAGGGAGGTGCGAGCGGGCGAGTTCTTCAAGCGCGGTCGCGTTCCTCGCTATGACCTGATAACCCAGGCGCTCTTCGGTCAGGGGCTCCTCACGGGCAGCTCCGAAGAGGAGGAGGAGGAGGAGAGATGAGTCAGTCACCTCATCAATTAATCCTCGCGTCTGCGGGTACGGGTAAGACCTACAACCTCGTGGTGCACTTTGTGGGTCTGCTCCTGCGAGGGGTCCCTTCGGAGAAGATCTTGGCGACAACCTTTACGCGGAAGGCCGCAGGGGAGATCCTCGACCGAGTCCTTGAACATCTCGTCGACGCGGTCACGAAAGAAGAGAAGCAGAGCGAGCTGCAGTCCATGCTCCCAGGCGTGGACGCTAGCCGTGAGGCTTGCCTGCGTCTCTTGGTGCAGCTGACGCGCTCGCTAGACAAGCTCAAGATCAGAACACTCGACGCCTTCTTCGTTCAGATCGCGAAGGTCTACGCCTTAGAGTTGGGCTTGCCTCCGGACTGGACGATCGTCGATGAAGTCGCAGCCAAGGAGCTGCAGAGCGAAGCGATCGCTCGCATGCTCAGCGGTGATGATGAGGAGGATTGGGTGACCCTCCTGAGGGAGCTCCAAGGGGCGGCGGGGCGGCGCGTGCACGAGGAGATGCTCGCCAAGGTCGGGAAGTTCCGTGATGCCTTCGCCGAGAGCGGCCCGCGCGCGTGGAATGCTGTGAAGTCATCACATGAGATCCTCGATGACGCTGCGTTGGGTGTCGCGGCGCAGACCCTCAAGGAGGCGCCGGGTACGACCGTGAAAGACGGTGGTCCAGACCAGCGCTTTGCCAAGCGAGCGACTGAACTCCTTGAGAATGTTGCAGAGCGCCAGTGGCGCGCTGTTCTCGGCAACGGGCTCGTGAGCGCGCTCGCTGGGGATGGCCTCTATTTCAAGAAGGAGATCCCGGAGGAGTTCGGGGAGGCTGCCGCGCCTTTGATCGGGCACGCGACCGCGGTCCTCGTGAAGGAGCTCATAGAGCAGAACCAGGCGATCTTCCGCTTCCTTGAGCAATTTGACATCGCTCACCGTGAACTCCAAGTCGAGGAGTCATCCTTCCGCTTTGAGGATCTCCCGCTGCGTCTCGCGCCTAGCATCGGCTCTGACCCCCTGAGTGAGGCAGAGTATGAGCTGTGGTTCCGCATCGATGGCAGGATTGATCACCTGCTCCTCGATGAGTTCCAAGACACCTCACCGGTGCAGTGGCGGATCCTCGACCGAATCGTCTCGGAGATCCTCGCCGATGGGGAAGGCAAGCGCTCCCTGTTCTGCGTTGGCGATGTAAAGCAGTCGATCTATGGCTTCCGCGAGGCGGAGCCGCGCCTCTTGGCAGAGCTGCACGAGCAACATGAGGGCCTAGCCGAGGTCCGACGGACGATCCAACTGAGCTATCGTTCGTCAAATGTATTGCTAGACACAGTCAACAGCGTCTTTCGAGAGATTAGCGGGAGCGCGGCGATGCAGGAAGACCCTTGGGCCGCAGCTGCGAGAGGCTTCGAAGAAGAGTGGGAGGACCACAGCGCTGCTCATGAGGAGCGCAAGGGTGCGACCTATCTGGTGGAGGCTATGAAAGACACTGACGGGCGAGGTGATTGGAGCCACGTCTTGGCCAGAGCCGTCGAGCGAGTGCAGGACATTCGTAAAGACGAGCCGTCAGCGACCGTTGGGATCCTCTTGCGTGGCACCAAGCACATCTCCGGTTTGATCTACCGCTTGCGCAAGGAGGGCATCCGCGCCAGCGGTGAAGGAGGCAACCCGCTCATCGACTCCGTCGCAGTGTTGCACTTACTCTCGATCCTCCACTGGATAGATCACCCCGGAGACCAGCAAGCGCGCTTTCATGCGTCGATCTCTCCATTAGGTCAGGCCTTAGGGATCACCGAGGAGCAAGAAGAGGGATGGCTTGAGGTCTTGCGTGAGCTGCGTCAGCGCTTGGCGCATGGCGGCTATGGGCAGTTCTGCAGCGAGTTGAACCCGGTCGTGTCACAGGGCTATTCAGATTGGGACCGGCGACGCTTCGGACAGCTGGTTGATCTCGCACACGCCTTTGATGCGCGGGCGGGGCAGCGGACGAGCGTCTTCGTTAAGCATGTCCGCCATCAGCGCGTCGAGGACCCGACGGCTGGGCGAGTGAAGGTCATGACCATTCACGGCTCGAAGGGTCTCGAGTTTGATGCGGTCGTCCTCCCGGACTTAGACGGCAAGCTCTTCCCCGTGCACGCCGCCGCTCACACCTCGCGCCCGAACCCATACGGTCCGATCGAGGCCGTGAGCAGCGCTCCTAATCGAAACTTGAGCCGCCAAGAGCCGACCTTGGATCAGCTCTGGTATGAACATCAGCGGCGCGGAATGGTGGACAACCTCTGCCTCCTCTATGTCGCCATGACGCGCGCCAAGCATCGCCTGGATGTAGTCCTCACATTCCGAAAGAAGGGCGCACCTTTTGTGAAGACGCTGGGCGCGATCCTTCGTCACGCGCTCCTCACTGCAGATTCAGAGCCCGATGAGAATGGTGTCCTCTGGGCGCATGAGGGCAACTCAAAGAGCTGGTTAGAGGAGAGCCCTGAAGAGGAAGAGGACGCTGCTGAGCCGCGTCCGGCCTTCGCGTTGGCTGCTACGACGAAGTTACGGCGGATGCCTCGGCGGGCCCCGTCGGCGTTAGAGAGCGGCGATCCTGTGGACGCCGCGCGCCTCTTGGGCTGGGATTCAGGTGCGGCGCGACACGGCGTCCTCGTTCACAGACTCTTTGAAGAGATTCATTGGTTGGAGGATTTTGAGCGCTCAGAGGAGGAGCTGCGCGCTCTCTTCGAGGGGAGGGGTGAAGACGAGGCCGTGCAGACGCGTGCGCTGGAGACCTTCAACTCTGCCCTCGAGCGCCCTGCGATCAGGGAGTTGCTCGCTAAGGAGTCAAAAGACCTCGCTGAG